>NZ_AKJQ01000048.1:0-170541 GCF_000282255.1 Pseudomonas sp. GM25
GTCATCGCCACCGCCAATATCGGCTGCCAGGCGCACCTCGACGGTGCGGGGCGCACGCCGGTCCGGCACTGGATCGAATTGGTGGATGCCGCGTTGCCTTCGCTGACCGAGGCATAGGATCGCTGGCGAGGGCCAAACGACGGGCGAAAAAAAACCGCCTTTGCGGGGCGGTTTTTTCGACAAGCCTCAGTTTGCGGCTGGGGCTCGGTGTGCCTCACTGGCCACACTGACGTAAACGGATGGTATTTATCTTTATCGGTTCCTGCAACACCTTTTGCCTACTTGAAATACCAGCCATGAAAATCCGAGAAATATTCTTCGACGCACGGCACCAACCATAAAAAATGGCAGAAATAACAATTAACAAAGTATGCAGCCTCACTTCATCCGAAACAGCAAAGTCAGTCATGGATAGGCTGTTTTCTGGGTTAGTATGCGGGCGCTCACATTGCAGCGAAGCAGCGAGGTCTGGTCGGTGACCCTACAGGTTTACGCCCTCCGACACGGTTTTTGCACCCGTGCCGGAATGATGTTTCGGGGGGACATCAACCGGCCGCCTCACTGGTCACGCTGACGTGCAGACCCAAGGCACACATGATCCGGTAAGTGCGCTGGAGGTTTGGCCCCCGACCTGGAGGCCAAAACGTATGAAGCTGTTGCTGCGTACGCTGAGCCTCGTATGGAGATCGTTTCAAGCGTTCCGCTTCTACGAATTCCTGCGAGACCATTTCAACGACCTGAAATAACCGGTCGTTGATGCGGGAAAAGCCCGTTTCAGTTTCGGCTGAAACGGGCTTTTTTTATGCCTATAAATAGCTGTCATAAGTAGGACTTCTCTGAAGACCCCTGTAGGACATTTCATTACTCACTTCGAAGACCTACGAACTTATTACCGCGACACGGGCAGCACCCTTCGCGCCACGCCACTCACACTGGTTATGAGCTAATAGCCCCTTCATTAAACCGTCGCTCAAACGTTGTACTAGGATAGGATCCAATTTCCCGATTTGTGGTCGCCGGCCAAGGACATCAGCCGGAGAGTCGGGAAAACGCAATTCCCCCATTGCTACTCATGGATGAAACACATGAACTCACATCTGTTCCCTCACATCGGCAAGGTCATCGCCAGCACCGGCAGCCGGCATTTTCCGCGGATGCTGCATGACCTGATCCTCACCCAACTGGCCGTGGATGCCACACATATCCGGCAGATGCGCGTGGAGCCGGTCGGACGTGCGCAGCCACGCACGGATCCTGAATGCCCCAGAGAGGCGACACTGACGGCCGAGACGGTGTATTCCGAATTGAGCACCGATCCCGGCGGCAGCGACGTGCCCGCCCCCGAACCCTCCACGGTCACCGATGCTTCGCAGTTGCACCTGACCCGGCGCAAGGACGGTTACCGTTATGTGATTTCCGTGTACCGCTGCGGCCCGTCGAAGCGGTTTTCCGCCCGGGAGCGCAGCCTGTTGCAGGACATCTCCCCGGTATTGCTGCCGATGGTGGAAAAGCACATCCACGCGCTGCAACCGGCGAATGCGGATCCCGAGGCGCAAGCTGCAGCGACCGAAGCATCGCTGCAAGGCCTGAAAACCCTGCGATTGCGCTTCTGCGAGCGCGTGCAGCAGCTGGGCCTGAGCCTGTCAAACCGTGAGATGGAAGTGTGCGTCGGCCTGCTTGCCGGGCGTACCGCGCCCGAACTGGCCGAGCAGTTGCAGTTGAAGGTCAACACCGTCGAGAGCTATCTCAAGCGTGCCGCCATCAAACTGGGGATCAGCGGCCGCCATTCGCTGATGCGCTGGATGTATTCACCTGAAGACTGCCCGGCCGCCTGCGACCCGTCCAACGCGGCCTGATCGTTCGCACGTCTGTAAAAAAACCGCCGCCCTGCCAGGGACGGCGGTTTTTTCATATCCACCTTTCAGTCGCGCGCCAACGCCTCGATCGGGTCGAGCCGCGACGCATTACGTGCCGGCACGAAGCCGAACACGATGCCGATCAGCGTCGAGCAGATCACCGCAGTCAGCACAGAGGCCAGCGAGAACACCATTTCCCATTCCTTGATGAACAACGAGAACAGATGGCCGATGGCGTAACTCAGCGAAATACCGATGGCGCCGCCCAACAGACAGACCATCACCGCCTCCACCAGAAACTGCTGACGAATGTCCGACTGCCGCGCCCCCACCGCCATGCGAATGCCGATTTCACGGGTACGCTCAGTGACCGACACCAGCATGATGTTCATCACCCCGATGCCGCCCACCACCAGCGAAATCACTGCAATCAGCGACAGCAACAGCGCCAGCGAGCGGCTGGTTTTCTGCACGGTCTGCATCACGCTGTCGAGGTTGTTGGTGAAGAAATCCTTGGTGCCGTGACGCTGCAGCATCAGTTTGTTGACGTTGTCTTCCACCACCTTGCTCGGCTGACCGTCCTTGATCCGCACACTGATGCTGTCCAGGTAACGCTGGCCCAACAGCCGCCCGGCTGCTGTTTCATAGGGCACCCAGACGTTGAGCGACTTGCTCGACGAGAAGATGTTCTTGTTCTCCGCCGCCACGCCAATCACGGTGCACGGCAGGTTGCCGATCAGGATCACCTGCCCCAGCGGATCGACTCCTTCGCCGAACAATCGATGGCGGGTGTTGTGATCGATCACCACCACCTGCGCCTGGCGCCGGGCATCGCTTTCGCTGAATGCAATGCCCGACTCCATCTTGATTCCGCGCACCTGAAAGTACAGATCGCTGACGCCATTGACCTGGGCATCGAGGTCGATATTGCGATAGCGCAGCAACAGATTGCGCCCAACCACCGGCGTGGCGCTGTCGACGTAATACAGCTGATTAAGCGCCGTCACATCCGCCGGCACCAGGGTTTCGATGGCGGCCGAACGACTGTCGCCGAAACTGGTGCCGGAATAGATATCGATGGTGTTGCTGCCGATGGCCTGGATGTCCTTGAGCACATAGCGCTTGGCCCCTTCGCCGATGGCCGAGATCGACACCACCGAGGTGATGCCGATGACGATCCCGAGCATGGTCAGCAAGGTGCGCATCCGATGGGAAATCAGCGCGACCCAGGCCATGTTGAACGCTTCCTTGAACAACCCGAGGCTGGCCACCAGACGCCGCGCTGCCGTGGACTTGGGCACCGCGTCCTCATTGCTCAATGCCGTGGTGTCGCGCTCGTTGCGCCGGTCGCTGAGGATTTCGCCGTCGCTGACTTCGATGATGCGCTCGGCGTTGGCCGCGACCTTGGGGTCGTGGGTCACCAGAATCACCGTGTGCCCGGCCGCGTGCAGTTCCAGCAGAATCCGCATCACCTCCTTGCCGCTGGTGGTATCGAGGGCGCCAGTGGGCTCATCCGCGAGGATCACTTCCCCGCCATTCATCAGCGCCCGGGCGATACTCACCCGCTGCTGCTGACCGCCCGAGAGTTGACTAGGACGATGCGTCAGGTGCCCTTCCAGCCCAAGGCGCGCCAACAATTCACGAGCCCGGGCATGCCGTTGTGGTTCCGGCGTGCCGGCGTAGATCGCCGGCATCTCGACGTTGTGCATCGCGCTCAGATGCGGCAGCAAGTGGTAGCGCTGGAAGATGAAGCCGAAATAGTCGCGGCGCAGTTCGGCCAGCGCCTGATTGTCCAGATCCCGGGTTTCCCGGCCATTGATCTTGTAGCTGCCGGCGGTGGCGTAATCGAGGCAGCCGAGAATGTTCATCAGGGTCGATTTGCCGGAGCCCGAGGCACCGATGATCGCCACCATTTCCCCGGCATGAATCGTCAGGTTGATGTTTTTCAGCGCGAGAAATTCGCGATCGCCCGCAGTGAAACTGCGGCTGATGTCGGTCAGTTGCAGCAGAGGTTCGCTCATGTTCATGTCCCTGCCACTTTCGTCACCGGATCACCGATCACCACCCGGTCGCCTTCGGCCAGACCGTCGTTGACCTGCACCTTGACGTTGTTGTTGATCCCGGTCTGCACATTGCGCGATTGCGCCTGGCCCTTGGCGTCCAGCACCCGCACCGGGAAACTGCCGTCGTTGTTACGCGGGCCCAGCGCGGCCACCGGAATCGTCAGCACCGATTTGGCGGTGTCGAGCACCACCCGCACCTGAGCCGTCATGGAAATGCGCAAACGGTGATCGGGGTTGGGCACCTCGAACAGCGCGTTATAGAACACCGCCGTGTTCTGCTTCGGCGTGCCGGCGGGCGGGGTTTCCAGGAAGTTCTGCGGCGCCGGCTCAGTGCCGCGCAGCTTGCCGTAATAGCGCTTGTCCTCGCCCAGAATGGTGAAGTAAACCTCCTGCCCCGGCGCGATGTGAATGACGTCGGCCTCCGACACCTGAGCCTTGACGGTCATGGTGTCCAGGTCCGCCAGTTTGAGCAGGATCGGCGCCAGCTGGTTGGCGATCACGGTCTGGCCTTCCTGAGTCACGATGCCCACCACATCGCCGTCGATGGGCGCGACGATCCGCGTGTAAGCCAGGTTGACCTTGGCCGTGTCGATCTGGATATGCGCACTCTTGATCTGCGCGTCCAGCGACAACAGGTTGGCCTGCTGCACTTCGTAGTTCGATTGCGCGGTTTCGAAATCCTGCCGCGAAATCGAGGCGTCTTCCTGCAGATTTTGATAACGCTCGTAGATCGCCTTGGTCTGGCGCAGCTGAGCCTGAGTCGCCCGGCGCTGGGCTTGCAGATTTTCCTCATCGACCTGAGCCTGACGCAGGGTGTTCTGCAGCACCAGAGGGTCGATTTCCGCCAGCCACTGGCCTTTCTTGACCTTGTCGCCAACCTTGACCTTGAGCGACTTCAACTGCCCCGAAACCTGGGCACCGACGTCCACCTGCTTGATGCCCTCCAGCAAACCGGTGGCCAGCACTGCGTTTTCAATATCACCGCGTTCGACCGTGGCGGTCAGGTATTGCGGTGCCTCGGCCGGCGCCTGCACCGTGTAGAACACCAACCCGGCCACCAGCGTCAACGCGATACCCAGACCGACTTTGCGCAACTTCGACTGTTCCATAAATGACCACAATTCCGTTCAGGGTTGAGCCCGGCCAGCGGCCGGGTTCCAGGATAAAAACTTCAATCAGGACAACACTTGACCCGCCGCCACCGTCAGCCCGTCATGCCACCACGCCGCGAGACTGAAGACGTTGGGCGCCTTGAGAATCGTGAAGTGGTTGCCGGGGCCGTACCACACCGCCAGATCCCTGGCCTCGCGCTGCCAGCCTTCGAGCATTGCCGCCTGTTCGCGCTGGTTGCCTGACGCGTCCAGCGTCGGGTCGTCTACCAGCGCCAGACGCACCGGCCCGGTGTAGGCCAGAGTCGGCCGATAGACCGTGCGCAGCGCGGTGGCGAAGGTGCGCACCGGGCCCTGCATCGCGCCGAATGACGCGCGTTCGGACAGCACACCCGCGTGCACCATCCCGTCATGCAGCAGGCGCATTTGCGTGGTGTCGTCGGCTTCGGCAAAGTCCAGCGCATCGATGCCCAGAGACTTGCCGCTGGACAGTTGCAGCGACTCGATCAGCCGCAACAACGCCGCCGTTGTGGTGTAAGGCTTGCCCACGACGCTGTTGCCGCCCGGTGATTCGCTGTCGATCAGGGTCAGGGACGCCACCTCGCGCCCCGCCGCCTGCAACTGCGCCGCCATGGCGTAAGCTACCCAACCACCGAACGAATGCCCGATCAGATGCACCGGTCCTTGCGGATACAACTGCTCAAGTGCCCGCAGGTAGAACGTGGCCGCACTTTCGACCCGGCTGTGCGGCACGGTCGCGCCGTCGAGGCCTCGGGGTTGCAACCCGTAAATCGGCCACTCCGGCCCCAGCGCCTCGGTCAGATGGATGAACCCGGTGACACTGTCGCCAGCCCCCGGTACACAGAAAATCGGCGCATGCCCGGCGTGACCGGTCTGGATTGTCAGTAACGGCTGATAGGCTCGGGATTCGATGGCAGTCGAAGCCTGCAATGCCTGGCTGAGTGCCTGACCGAGCACGTGCACATTCGGCGCCTGCATCATGCTCTGGTGATCGCCCGGCACATCGATGCAGCGCAGCAGCGTGGCCGGAATCTCGTCCGACCAGCCCAGAGTCGGGTGACGACGAGACAACTCCGTCGGATGCTCCTGCGCCCGGAACAGGTGCAGCGGCAAGCCCAATGGATTGATCCGGTAATGCGCCAGCGCATGCCCGTGGGCGACCTCGCGGTCGAGGTAGTACCAGAGGTCTTGAGGCGCGGCGGCGGCCATGTCCGGGTGCAGCAGTTGTTCTTCCCGGCAACGGCTCAACAGCGGCTGGAAGTCGATCTGTTCCAGCTCGGTCTGCAACAGCGCCAGATGCGCCAGCGCGGTTTGTCCCGCCTCGCCGCGCGTGGCCCAGTACATCGTGCAGTGCTGCAGCAACTGGCGCTTGTGCGCGTGCTCGTCGCTCCAGCGCGCCTTGCCCTGATCGGTCAGGCGCGGCACGAAACTGTCGATCAGACCGACAAAGGACACCACCTCATCCATGCCCAGCAACTGCATCGTCACTTCATAGGCCAGCACCCCGCCGAACGACCAGCCGGCCAGGCGATAAGGCCCTTGCGGCTGCACCGAACGGATGATTTCCACCATGCGTGCGGCGAGGCATTCCATGGTGCGCAGCGGTGCCTTGCCGAACGGAATGCCCGGCAGGCCGTAGATCGGGAAATCGCCGTCGATGTGCAAACCCAGCGCCGGGAAGTAGGCGTCCAGTCCGCTGAACTCATGGACCAGGAACAACGGTGCGCCTGTGCCACCGGCACGCACCACGACCAGCCCGTCATCCTGCGGCTCGGCGTCCGTACGCTGACTGAGCAAGGTGCCGAGCGACTCGATGCTGGCGTGCTGGAATAGCTCGGCCAGCGTCACTTCCAGCCCGTTCTGCTGCATCAGATTGACCAGACGAATCGCCAGCAAAGAATGGCCACCCAGTTCGAAGAAGTTGTCGTGACGACCGACCTGTTCGACCTGCAACACCTCGGCCCACATCTGCGCCAGTTTTTCCTCCAGCGGATTGGCCGGGGCTTCGTAGACACGGCTGAGCAGTGCGTCCTGCGCCGGGATCGGCAAGGCTTTGCGGTCGACTTTGCCGTTGTTGTTCAACGGCAAAACGTCGAGCTGTACCCAGGCCGAGGGCACCATGTATTCCGGCAGACGTGCCTGCAACTGACTGCGCAGGCTGGCGCTGTCGACGCCCTCTTCGGCCGTGAAATACGCCACGAGGCGCAGCGGTTCCTGGCCGTCCTGACGGGCCAGCACGATGGCTTCCTTGACCCCTTCGCAGTTCAGCAGACGGTTTTCGATTTCCCCCAATTCGATGCGGAAGCCACGGATTTTCACCTGATCGTCGTTACGGCCGATGCATTCCAGCTGGCCCGGTGCGAGCCAGCGGGCCAAGTCGCCGGTGCGGTACAGCAGCGCACCCGGTTGGTCACTGAAAGGATCTTGCAGGAATTTCTCGGCGGTCAGATCCGGGCGATTCAGATACCCCAGCGCCACGCCTTGCCCGCCGATGTACAGCTCGCCGGTCACGCCCATCGGTACCGGTTGCTGACGGGCGTCGAGCACATAGACCTGCGTGTTGGAGATCGGGCCGCCGATTGGCACGCTGTCGGCGTCCTCCGCCACTTCGCGCACTTCGAAGGTTGTGGCGTAGGTGGTGGTTTCGGTCGGGCCGTAGCAGTGGACGATGCGCAGGTTTGGCGCTTCGGCCAGCAAGCGGCGGAAAGCGGCGGGATCGGCGCGTTCGCCGCCGCAGAGCACGATGCGCAGGCCTTTGAGGGCTTCGGGAATCAGCTGCACGTACTGGTTGAACAATGCGGTAGTGACAAACAGGATAGTGACACCAGAAGCCGCCAACTCCTGTCCGAATGCCTGCAGATCAAGCAAGGTCGCGTGATCGATCACTACCACTCGCCCGCCGTTGAGCAACGGCCCCCAGACATCCATGGTGCTCGCGTCAAACGCCGGGTTGGAGGCAAACGCCACGCGATCCTGCGGGTTGAAATCGGCGTAACCGTTGTTGATCACCAGTCGACCGATGGCCCGGTGCGGCACCATCACACCCTTCGGCGTGCCGGTGGAACCGGAGGTGTACATGATGTAGGCCACGGATTCGGAGGACTGCGGCAAGTCCGGGTTGTGGACCGGTTGCGCGTCCAGCGGCAGCGTATCCAGATCGATCCGGCGCACCGCGTAATCAACCGTCTCGGTGCTCAAGGTCAACAGCGCTTTCGCCGAGCTGTCCTCAACCATGAACGCCTGACGCTCGGCCGGCGCGTTGATATCCAGCGGCACATAAGCCGCCGCACACTTGCCGATGGCCAGTTGCGCGACCAGCAGATCCAGCGAACGCGGCAGCAGAATCGCCACATGATCACCCGGTTGCACGCCCTGCCCGATCAGATGATGGGCCAGTCGGTTGGCCCGTTGATTCAGCTCTTCATAGGTCAACGCTGCATTGCCATGCACCGCCGCCACGGCTTGCGGATGCAGTTTCACTTGCTGCTCAAACAGACCGTGAACCGTCGACCCCGACGGGTATTCCCGCTGAGTCGCATTGAACCCGACCAGCAACTCCCGACGCTCATCCGGCGGCAAAATCGACAACTGGTCCACGCCCAGTTGCGGCGCCTGCTCCAGCGCCTGCACCAGACTGTCGAACGCAACATTGATGTACTCGCAGACCCGCGCACCGTCGATGCCCGGCACCGCTTGCACACTCAGACGCAAGCCTTCGCCAAGGTCATCGACGCTGACCACCAGCGGATAGTTGCTGCGCTCGCGGGAGCTGAGCAATTCAATGCCATCCAGCGTCAGCCCCGCAGCCTGCGGCGCGCTATGGCGATAGTTGAGCAACGTGCCGAACAGCGGCAGCGAGCCGCAAACCCCGCTGCAACGCTGGGCCAGTGCCAGTGACGCTTGTTCATGCGCGAGCAACTGCGCCAGCCGTTCATGGGTGGCGAGCACGCTGTCGCGCACCGCTGTGGCGGTCACGCTGACCCGCAGCGGCAAGGTGTTGATGAACAGGCCCAACGCCCGGTCGGCACCCTCGCCGCCCTGCATCCGCCCCAGCAACACCGTGCCGAATACCACCTCGTCACGGCCACTGATCTGCGCCAGCACCTGCGCCCAGGCCTGGTGCGCCAGACTTGCCACGCTGATGCCGAGCCGCCGCGCCTGCTCGCGCAGACGCAGGGCCAATGCGGTGTCCAGCGTGAGTTGGCTATCGACCACCGCGCTGCCATCGCCGTGCACGTCCTGCACGCCGAACGCCAGGGTCGGCTCGTCGATGTCGCCGAGCATGTCGCGGAAGAATCCTTCGTGCGCTTCGGCATCCGCGCCGAGCCGTGCCTGCGCGACATAGTTGCGATACTGCACCGGGGTCGCCAGTTCGGCGGCGTGGCCGTGGAGCACGCTGTTCATCTCGCTCACCAGCACTTCCAGCGCGGTGTGATCGAGCATCAGGTGGTGCATCAGCAGGATGCCGACCCAGCGCTTTTGCTGCGGGTCCTCGGTGTAGGCGAAACGCATCATCGGTGCGCGGCCCAGGTTCAGACGGTAGTGACGCGGGTCGAAAAGCGCCTGCATCTGTCGCAGCACATCACCTTCCAGTGCCTCGTGATCTATTCGTTCAAGCGCCAGTGGCGCCGCACGCCAGACCACTTGCACCGGCTCTTCGAGACCTTCCCAGACCACGCTTGAACGCAGGATGTCGTGGCGCGCGATCACCACGTTGACGGCGCGCACAAACGCCTTGATCGACTTGATCCCGTCAAACACGAACTGCGCCTGCAACACGTAAGGATCACCGGCAGTCGCGGCCATGTGGTGATACAGAATCCCCGCCTGCAACGGCGCCAGCGCATAGATGTCCTGCACGTTGGCGACGCCACCGGGGACGCTTTCCAGTACCCGGTCGATGCCGGCCTGATCCAGAGAGGCCAGGGGCAGCATGTCTGGTGTGATGTGTTTGCAGTCAGGAGTGATGCGATTGACCGGCACTTGAACGCCGGACGACGCGCCCAGGGTCGCCGCCAGCTCTGCCACGGTTGGCCGCCCGAACAGAACCCGCACGTCGCAGCTCAATTCCTGCTGGCGCATGCGCTCGACCAGCTTCACGGCCAACAGGGAATGACCGCCCAGTTCGAAGAAATTGTCATGCCGCCCGACCTGCTCGACGTTCAGCAAGGTCTGCCAGATTCCGGCGATGCGACATTCCACATCGCCGACCGGCGCCTCATACCCACGCAGCAACTGGCCGCTTTGATCCGGCGCCGGCAAGGCCTTGCGATCGAGTTTGCCGTTGGGGCTCAGCGGCATGGCGTCGAGATGGACGAACGCCGTCGGCACCATGTAATCCGGCAGCTGCTCCAGCAGATGGCTGCGCAGTTCGCCGATCTCCAGCGATTCACCGATGTAGTACGCCACCAGCCGAGGATCGCCGGCCACGTCTTCGCGCACCAGCACTTCGGCCGCAAGCACGGTGGCGAGTTGAGTCAGGCGCGTCTGGATTTCCCCGAGTTCGATACGCAAGCCGCGAATCTTCACCTGATCGTCATTGCGACCGAGGTATTCAAGGGTGCCGTCGGCCCGGTAGCGGCAAAGGTCGCCCGTGCGGTACAGCCGCGCGTTCGGCTGATCGCTGAACGGATCGTCGAGGAAGCGTTCGGCGGTGAGCGACGCAAGGTTCAAGTAACCCCGCGCCACTTGCACCCCGCCGATGTACAGCTCACCGGCCACGCCCAGCGGCAGTGGTTGCAGTTGTTCATCGAGAATATACAAACGGGTGTTGCAGAACGGCCGGCCGATAGGCAACAGCGCTTCTGGCACCGGCATCGATGGCTCCAGCGTCCCCACCGTGCTGTCGACGGTGGTTTCGGTCGGGCCGTAGACGTTGTGCAAGCGAACCTGCGGCAGATGCTCGCGCACCTGGCGGGCCAGCTCTGGCGTCAGCTCGCCGCCGCCACAGAAAACATCCGTGAGGCTGATGCATTGGCGGACGTCTTCCACGTCGAGGAATTGCTGCAGCAACGCCGGGACGAACTGGATCACGCTGATGCGCTGCTCGCGCACCACTTGCGTCAGATACGCCGGTTCGAAGTGCGCATCGGGACGCGCCAGCACCAGACGCAGGCCTGCGGTCAGCGGCCAGAACAGCTCCCAGACCGAGGCGTCGAAACTGTAAGGGGTTTTCTGCAACAGGGCGCCGTCCGCCACGGGCGGGCAAACCTGCGAGCTCCAATGAAGCAGATTGCCCAGGCCCCGGTGCTCGACCATCACCCCTTTCGGCGTGCCGGTGGAGCCGGAGGTGTAGATCACGTAGGCCAGGTTCGAAGCGTTCAGGCCCGGCACCTGAGGATTGTGCTCGGGATAGTCCTGCCAGTGATCCTGATCGAAATCGAGCAACGGCACGCCGCCCGCCTCGAACATCGCCCGGGTCGCGCCGTGCGCCAGCAGCGCCATCGGCGCGCTGTCCTTGAGCATGTAGTTCAGGCGTTCCGCCGGGTACGCCGGATCCAGCGGCACGTAAGCGCCGCCAGCCTTGAGAATGCCCAGCAGGCCGATCACCAGTTCAGGTCCGCGCTCGACACAGATCGCCACCGGCGTATCCGGCCCGACACCCAGCTCACGCAGCCGATGAGCCAGGCGATTGGCCCGCACATTGAGTTCAACATACGTCAGTGACTGCGCGCCGGACTGCAACGCGACGGCCTGCGGCGTGCGCTCGACCTGAGCCTCGAACAGACTGTGAACGGTCTGCTCCAGGTCGAGATCGACATGACTGTCATTGAAAGCCACCAGCAATTGCTGACGCTCGTGCGCCGGCAAAATCGGCAACTGGTTGATCAGCGTCTCAGGCGATTGTTCGAGGGCATTCAGCAAGGCGTCGAGTGCGGTCTGCACATAGGCGCAAACCCGTTCGGCACCGATGCCGCTCGGAGCGATGGCGGACAACCGGAAACCACTGCCCAGATCATCGACACTCAAGGTCAGCGGGTAGTTGGTCGGTTCCTTGCCACTCAAGACCTGGACGCCGGGCGCCAGTTCGATCACCGCGGCAACGTCACCGACAGCACTGTGACGGTAATTGAGCATGGCGCTGAACAACGGCGTCTGCGCGCTCAACGCGCTGCAACGCTGGGCCAATGCCAACGAGGCCTGTTCGTGGGCGAGCAAGGCGCTCAGCCGACGGTGCGTGGCGAGTACGCCGTCGTAAACGCTTTGCGCACCGACGTCGACCCGCAGCGGCAAGGTGTTGATGAACATGCCCAACGCCTGCTCGCCACCGTCGCCCGCCTCCATCCGCCCTAGCAACACCGTGCCGAACACCACCGAGGTGCGCCCGGACAACTGGCCCAACACCCGCGCCAGCGCCAGGTGCATCAGGCTCGCCACGCTCACACCGAGTTGCCGCGCCTGCGTGCGCAGTCGCAGGTTCAGTGCGTCGCTGAGCGTCAATTGCGCGTCTTCGAAGTCCTGTCCGCCGCCGTGAACATCCTGCAAGCCCCACGGCAACGTCGGCTCGTCGATATCGCCGAGCATCTCGCGGAAGAACGCTTCGTGGGCCTGCTCGTCGAGGGCCATACGCGCCCGGGCCAGGTGATTGCGAAACGGCACCGCCGCCGCGACCTGTTCGGTCTGCCCTTGCAGCCAGGCCTGGATTTCCCGGCGCACCACGTCCAGCGCAACGTGGTCGATGATCATGTGGTGGAACAGCAGCAGCGCGACGATTCGCCCCTGCGCCGGATCCCGGGCGTACACCAGCCGCAGCAGCGGTGCCTGTTGCAGATCGAGGCGCAAATGACGGGCGTCGTAACGCGCCTGCAACTGACTGAACACATCCGTGGAGGTGTCGAGCTGCACCTCTTCGCAGACCAGCGGCGCCTGACGCCAGACCACTTGCACCGGCTCGTCCAGGCGCTTCCAGACAAACGAGGTGCGCAGGATGTCGTGACGGTCGATCACCCATTGCAGTGCCTGGGCAAATGCATCGAGGCGCTGGTGATTGTCGAAGGTGAACTGCGCCTGTTGCACATACAGATCGCCTTCGCCGGCCGCGAGGTGCAGATACAGCATGCCCTCCTGCAACGGCGCCAGCGGATAGATGTCCTGCACATTCACCACGCCGCCCGGCACGGTGGCGACGATGCGGTAGATGGCCGGCTGATCCAGTTGCACCAGCGGCAGCATGTCCGGGGTGATGCGCAGCGCCGGGCTCGACCAGTCGCCGCCGTGGCTCGCCACCAGTTCCAGCAACTGCGCCTTGTGCTTGGCGAGGCTGTCCCACAACGCGTCGTCCAGCGCGTCGTCGTTGCCCAGAATGACCAGGTCTTCATCGTCCTGTTGAAGGCGGATCGCATGGGTGGAAATAACAGCCATCAGCTCGCGAAATTGCATGGGGGTAACCTGCTGTAAATTCGGGAAAAAGGAGCGCGCAGCGGCGAGTCCGTGCGGCCGCGCGCAGCCTGGAAAAGCTAAAACATCGGGGCTTGGGTGTCTGACATGGGAAGCGGGGACAAGCCCCGTGACCGGACAGTCATGGCGTCGATCCGCGGGAACCGCGAATCGACGCCGATGTCGCCTCAGAGCCGACGTTTGCGGTTGAGCGTCGGTATGGTGGTTTGCGGGACTTCCACCTGTTTGGCCTGGTCCGAAGTCTGAGCCGCCAGCGCGGCCAGGGTCGGCTGGCTGAACAGCGTCCGCGCATCGACGTGCAGCCCGGCCTGACGCATGCGCGCCACCAGACTGACCGCCAGCAACGAATGCCCGCCGAGTTCAAAGAAGTGGTCGTTACGCCCGACCTGCTCCAGTTGCAGCACTTCGGCCCAGATCTGCGCCAGCCGGATTTCGACTTCGCCCTCGGGCGCCTCGTAGCGGCGACTGAGCACCGCCTCTGCCCCCGGTGCCGGCAAGGCTTTGCGGTCGACCTTGTCGTTCGGGGTCAGGGGCAATGCCTCGAGTTTCACGTAAGCGCCCGGCGCCATGTACTCCGGCAAACGCTCCAGCACATGGGCACGCAAGGTTTCGATGGGAGGCGCGTCGAAGCCTTCGCGCACGGTGAAATACGCCACCAGCCGCTCGTCCCGCACCAGCACCACCGCTTCACGCACCGCCGGGTGCTCGATCAGCCGCGCTTCAATTTCCCCCGGTTCCAGACGCAGGCCGCGCAGCTTGATCTGGAAGTCGTTGCGACCGAGGAATTCGAGGTTGCCGTCCGCCCGGTAGCGCACCAGATCGCCGGTGCGGTACAGGCGATCACCGGCCACGAACGGGCTGTCGATGAAACGCTCGGCCTGCATGCCCGGTAACCCCAGATAACCGCGCGCAACTCCGACCCCGCCGATGTGCAAGTGACCGCTGACACCGAATGGCACCGGTTGATCGTGGGCGTCCAGCACATAGAGCCGGGTGTTGCTCAGCGCCTTGCCGATTGGCACCACGGCTTCCGGCACCGGTTGATCCGGTTCCAGCGTCCAGCCGGTACTGTCGACCGTGGTTTCGGTCGGGCCATAGACGTTGTGCAGACGCACCCACGGCAGGCGTTCGCGGACGCGCCGGGCCAGTGTGGCGGTCAGTTCGCCGCCACCGTTGAGCACGTCGGTCAGGCTGGTGCACTGGCTGACATCGTCCTGTTCGATGAACTGTTGCAGCAGCGCCGGCACGAACTTGACGACGGTGATCTGCCGTTCACGAATCACCTGGGTCACATAGGCCGAATCGCGGTTGCCGTCGGGACGCGCCAGCACCAGCCGCAGGCCGGAACACAGCGGCCAGAAGATCTCCCACACCGAACTGTCGAAGCTGAACGGCGCTTTCTGCAACAGCGCGCCGTGCTCGGTCGGCGGGCTGATCTGTGAGCCCCAGTGGACCATGTTGCAGGCGCTTCGATGCTCGATCATCACGCCTTTCGGCGTGCCGGTGGAGCCCGAGGTGTAGATCATGTAGGCCAGATTTGCAGCGCTCAAACCTGGTATTTGCAGGTTGTCGGCGGACGCGCCCTGCCAGGTGCAACGGTCGAAATCGAAGACCGGCACACCCGGCTCGCCCAACAGATTGCGGGTGGCGTCATGGACCAGCACCGCCACCGGGGCGCTGTCCTGCAGCATGTAATGCAGGCGATCCAGCGGATAGTCGGGATCCAGCGGCACGTACGCGCCGCCGGCCTTGAGAATGCCGAGCAGGCCGACCACCAGATCCAGGCTGCGCTCGACACAGATCGCCACCCGCGAATCGGGCTGCACACCGTGCTCGCGTAGATGATGCGCCAGACAGTTGGCCTGTTCGTTCAGCTGGCGATAGGTCAGTTGTTGCTCGCCAGCCTGCAACGCGATGGCGTCGGGCTTGCGTTGCACTTGTTGCTCGAACAACACCTGAAGCGGCTGATCGAGCGGGCAATCGACTTCGCTGGCATTGAACTCGACCAGCAGTTGCTCAAGCTCCGCCGCCGGCAGGACCGGCAAGCGATTCAGCGGCTGTTGCGGGGTTTGCTCAAGGGCATCGACCAGTGCCTGCAACGCGGTTTGCACGTAGTCGCCGATGCGCTGCGCACCGATGCTCATCAGGGTCCGCGTGGTGATCTGTAAAGCGCTGCCCAGATCATCGACGCTCAGGGTCATCGGGTAGTTGGTGCGTTCTTCATTCTCCAGGGTCTGAATGCCTTGCCAGGCTGGGTCCGACGCCGACTCCTGCGCCTCAAGTTCGGTGTGCCGATAGTTGAGCAACGCACTGAACAGCGGCGCCGGTGACGCAACACCGCTGCAACGCTGGGCCAGCGCCAGTGACGCATGTTCGTGCCCGAGCAAATCGGTCAGTCGGGCGTGGGTGAGCAGCACCGCATCGTGCGCGCCGCGGTCCATGTCCACTCGCAGTGGCAAGGTGTTGATGAACACCCCCAGCGCCCGGTCCGCGCCCTCGCCGCCCTGCATCCGGCCCATAAAAACGCTGCCGAACACCACGTGCTCCTGCCCCGACGTCGCCGCCAGCACCTGCGCCCAGGCCAGATGAATCAGGCTGGCCACGCTGACGCCCGCCTGCCGCGCCTGAAGGCGCAAACGCCGATCCAGTTCCGGCGCAAGCGTGCGCACGGCTTCGTCGATACCGCGCCCGTCGCCCTGCACGTCCTGCAAACCGAATGGCAAGGTCGGCTCATCGATGTCGGCGAGCATCTCGCGGAAGAACGCTTCGTGTTCCTGCTCGCTGACACCAAGCCGGGTCTGGGTCACGTAATTGCGATACGGCACCGCTGGCGGCAGCGGTTCATCGAGCCCCAGCAGGTTGGCGCGCATTTCATGTCGCAGGACTTCCAGCGCGATGTGATCCAGCGCCAGGTGATGGAACAACAGAATCGCCACGATCCGCCCGTGAGCCGGATCGCGCGCATACATCAGCCGGATCAGCGGCGCCTGACTGATGTCGATGCGATAGCGACGAGCATCGAAACGCGCGTGCAGTTGCGCGAGGACATCGCCCTCCGCCGGATCAAGGGTGATTTCCTGCACCGGCAGTTCGGCTTCGCGCCAGACCACCTGCACCGGTGTGGTCAAACCTTCCCAGACCACCGCAGTGCGCAGGATGTCGTGGCGCGCCATGACCTGACGCAGCGCCGCCGCATAGGCCTCGACCCGCTCGACGCTGTCGAACGCCAGTTGCGATTGCAGCAGGTACGGATCGCCCTGCGCGGCGGTGATGTGGTGATAAAGGATGCCTTCCTGCAACGGTGCCAGCGGATAAATGTCCTGCACGTTGACCGCTCCGCCCGGCACCGTGGCGATGATCCGGTCGAGGGTTGGCTGATCCAGTTCTACCAATGGCAACAGGTCCGGAGTGATCTGCGTGCAACCTGGCGGAATAAGGTTGGCCGGCACTTCGACCTCCCGACCACTGCCTACCGATGCGGCCAGTGCCGCCAGGGTCGGCTGGCCGAACAGCACGCGCACATCGCTGCTCATGCCGAGCTGGCGCATGCGTTCGATCAAGTTGACCGCCAGCAACGAGTGCCCGCCCAGTTCAAAGAAGTGATCGTGACGCCCGACCTTTTCGACTTGCAGCACCTCGGCCCAGACCTGCGCGAGGAGGATTTCGACGTCGCCTTGCGGCGCTTCATACTCGCGGCGGATCAACGCCTCCGGCCCCGGCGCCGGCAACGCCTGACGATCCAGTTTGCCGTTGGCGGTCAGGGGAAACGCCGTCAAACGCACGTAGGCCGACGGCAGCATCGCGCTGGGCAAACGGGTCTTGAGGTGAGCATGCAGCTGCGTGATATCCAGCGGCTGGCGTTCGGTGAACCAGGCCAGCAACTGTCCGTCGCGCACCTGCACCACCGCATCGCGCACCGACTCATGGCTGCTCAACGCCGCTTCGATTTCGCCGGGCTCGATGCGCACGCCACGGATTTTCACCTGATCGTCGTTGCGGCCCAGGTATTCGATAGTGCCGTCCGGGCGCCAGCGTGCGAGGTCGCCAGTGCGGTACATCCGTGCGTTGGGCTGGCGGATGAATGGATCGTCGAGGAAACGTTCGGCGGTCAGCTCAGGGCGGTTGAAGTAACCCCGCGCCACACCGGCGCCACCGACGTACAACTCGCCGGGAACGCCAATCGGCACCGGACGCTGTCGGTCATCCAGCAGATAGGCCGTGGCATTGCTCACGGGTTTGCCGATGTGCAGCGTCCGGCCCGGTTCGATTCGGCCCGAGGTGGCGACGACTGTGGCTTCGGTCGGGCCGTAGTTGTTGATCACCGCGAACGTCTGCTCGCGATTGAACTGGCGCAGGCGATCGCCGCCGATCAGCAGTGTGCGCAGGGTCGGGTGTTCGAGGTGGCGGCTAAAGGCGTACTCGGCAATCGGGGTCGGCAGGAAACTCACGTCCAGCGGTTGCGCACGCCACCAGTCGAGCAGCGCGTCGATGTCTTCGCCGCCGTCACGGGACGGCGCCAGGTGCAGGGTCGCGCCGGCACACAGCGCCGGCCAGACCTCCCAGGCCATGGCGTCGAAGCCGAAGCCGGCGAGGCTTGAAGTGTGACGACCGGCACACAGATCGAAGGCTGCGCAATGCCAGTCGACCAGATGCGATAGCGTGTGATGTTCGACCATCACGCCTTTGGGCTGGCCGGTGGAGCCGGAGGTGTAGATCACGTAGGCCAGGTGCGCGGTGGTCAGCCCCGGGACGTCGGGGTTGAGATCGTTGATCGGCCAGCCGCGCGAATCGATTTCGATCAGCGGCACGTCCAGCACCGGCAAGCGTTCGCGCAAATCGTGCTGGGTCAGGACCACGACCGGAGCGCTGTCGCGCAATAAATAGCTCAGCCGCTCCGCAGGATGGGCCGGGTCGACCGGCACATAACCGGCGCCGGACTTGAGGATCGCCAGCAGCGCGACCAGTGTGTCCAGCCCTCGGCGGGCGACCAGCGCCACGCGGTCATCCGGTCGTACACCGAGCCCGATCAAATGATGGGCCAGGGCGTTGGCCTGTCGGTTCAGCTCGGCATAGGTCAGCCGCAAGTCCTGGAACTCTGCCGCCAGCGCATCCGGTCGCGTCGCCGCTTGCGCTTCGATGCGCTGGTGGATGGTCAGGTCATTGGGGAATTCAACGCGTGTGTCATTCCACTGCTGCAACAGCGCCGTTTCGGCCGGCAGGCTCAGGCTGAAATCGCCCACCGCCAGCGCGGGTTCTTCAAGCCCCTGCTCCAGCACCCACAGCAAGCGCCCGCTCAGCGCCGCGATTTCATCGGCGTCGAAGTAGGCCTCGTTGAACACCATGTAAAGACTGTCCTCGTCGTCGCCCCGGCTGCTCAGCAGGTGCACGGACAATGGCGTGCCCTCTTCGTGGTTCGATACTTTGACCACCCGCCCCTGCGCATCGCCATAGCGGTACTCATGCGCGTCGCGCTCGTAGGACACGGTCACCTCGAACAGCTGCGAGCGATCTTCGCGCAACAGACCGAGTGCGCGGTTCATCTCGCTGAGGGGGAAACGCTGATGGCGGAAATCCTGTTTCAGCTCATCGCCAATCGCCTTGATCAGCGCCTTGAACGACAACTCGCGGCCGAACCCCATGCGCACCGCGCTGACCTGGGTGAACAGCCCCAGGGTCGATTTGAACCGGGCGCCGGAACGGTTGAGCAGCGGCACGCCCACCACCCATTCGTCACGCTGTGCGCTGCGGCTGAAGTACACATGGATCGCGGCCAGCAACACGTGAAACGCCGACGCGCCGTATTCTCGGGCCACCTGCTTCATGCGTTCATGCAAACGTGCCGGAAACACCTGCGAGAAAATCCGGGTCGGTGCCGCAGCGCAGGCAAAGCGTTCCTGATAGCGCGGCAACAACAGCGGTTCGGGACGGTGCTGGTATTTGTCCAGCCAGTACGCACGATCACGGGCATAACGAGCGGACTGAAAATACCGCGCATCGTCACGGATGAAATCGACATAGGACGGCGCCGAATCGGGTGGCTGTTGCCCGAGCGCCAGCGCGTTGTAAATCTCGTCGAGGGATTTGAGCATCTCGCCGAAACCCCAGCCATCGACGATCAGGTGATGGGCCTGGAGTGACAGCCAATGGCAGTCGTCATCGAGCCAGATCAGGCAAAACCGGAACAACGGCCCGCCGTCCAGTGTGAACCGCTGCTCGATGCATTCCTGAGTCAGTTGGCGCGCGGCGGAATAAGGGTCGGGATGGCTGCGAAAGTCGTGCACCGGCATCGGCACCGGCATCGATTGCGCGAAACGCTGCAACGGCAGCCCATGCTCGCCGGCCCCCGGCAGCAGACTGGTGCGCATGGCGTCATGCCGGGCCACGAGCCCTTCAAGCGCTGCCTGCATCAGCGCCGGATCCAGCGGCCCGGTCAGTTCGACATAACCACCGATGTTGTACATCGGCGAGTTCCCCTGACGCAGTTGATCGAGCCAGATGTCGCGCTGGGCGGCAGTCAACGGGAAAGCCTCGGAAATCGCGGACAGACCGTCCGCCGCGTCGGCAGCAAATTGGTTCATAAGATCCATCTCACGTGATTTGGCGCGTATTCAAGCATCGGCCCCGAAACCGGCGTGACACGTGAAACCCGGACAACCCTGCGCACTTCGCACCGTCCTGCGAGCCAACAGGGCCGGATAAGTCAGCGATCCCCCTAAAAGTTCGGAAAGAAATGGCTGAAAATTCTGTAGGACAATCGCCACTCGCTGCTACCGACTAGCGCCTCGCAATTGTAGGGCGCGTCGGTCCGAGCCCCGGATTTCGGGGTTCGCACTAGACCGTACAGTCATGGACTACGAGAGCTTGCACATTGATCTGACAGAAACGTGACGCCATTTTTTCGGAAATGGTGGCACTTTGTGTCCCTGTTTTCCCCTACAGACGTAGGACAAATGCATAGGCTTAAATCCCGCTCCAGATCGATTTCAAGGAGAAAAGACTGGGTGGGCGTTTCACGGGTGCATGCACGGCAGACGATTCGGCAATGGCTCTAAATCAAGGATGACAAGGATATGAATCTGACCGGCAGTCTTCGCAACATGGAAAATCCGCACTTCTACTGGCAACTGGGTGAACTGATCGCCAGCACCGGCAACGAGCGTTTTGCCACGAACATGTTCCAGTTGGTCGACAACCTCGTGCCGGTCAATCGCGTCCATCTCAGTGAGTGGACCCTGGATGAGCGGGAAGCCAGCGTGGTCGAGATCAAGGCGTTGGGCAGTGCCGGTTTGCCGGACACCTTCCCGCCCCCGGATCCGTTGCAGCACCCGGACGACCATCCGCTGCTGCAACAGATGATCGAGATGAACGACTCGCTACTGATTCAACTGAAAGCCTCGCTCCAGCATCGACACCCGCACCACAGCGTCCACCAATGCAATCTGGTGTCTCGCACGTCCAACCGCCGTTGCGTCATCTCGTTCTACCGTCCCCACACGCATCGGGTGTTTTCCCTGCCGGAGCTGTCGTTCCTCAAGCGCCTGTCCGACACCCTGTTGCCCCTGATCGAGCGCCACGCGCACATCAGTCGACAAGCCATCGCCCGCCAACCCCGCGCGCCACAAGCCGATCAACCACAAACACCGTTGCAACAGGTGTTCGACGAACGCCTGGCATTGGGCGACATCACCCTGTCGGTGCGCGAAAAAGAGGTCTGCCTGGGCCTGCTGACCGGCGGCACCGTGCCGCAAATGGCAGAAAAGCTGCGGGTCAAGAACAGCTCGATCGAGACCTACCTCAAGCGCGCAGCCGCCAAGCTTGGGGTCAGCGGGCGACACGGTCTGGCGAAATGGATGGCCGGGGCCTGATCCGGCGTTTTTCTCATCACGGGCGCCCGGCGTCCGCTCTCATTCGTGAACGAGGCTGTTTGATGTCCAGGTTGCCGATTTCCCTGCTGTCCGCCGCGCTGCTGCTGGGCGGTTGTTCGTTGATTCCCGATTATCAGCGACCGGCCTCGCCGAGCGCTGCGCAGTATCCGCAAGGTCCGGCTTATGCCGCGCAATCCCCGGTCACACCCCGCGTCGAGGACTGGCGCGCGCTGTTCAATGACCCGGCGTTGCAGCAGTTGATCGAAAGTGCGCTGGTCAACAACCGTGATTTGCGGGTGGCCGCGCTGAACGTCGAGGCGTTTCAGGCGCAGTACCGCATCCAGCGTGCCGATCTGCTGCCGGCGGTGTCGGCCAACGCCAATGAACTGCGTCAGCGGGTGCCGTCCAGCGTGACCCGCACCAAGGCGGCGATCACCTCGACCTACTCGGTGAATCTGGGCATCAGCGCCTATGAACTGGACTTCTTCGGCCGGGTGCGCAGCCTCAGCGAGCAGGCGCTGCTGAGCTGGCTGTCCACCGAAGAGGCCCGGCGCAGTGCGCAATTGAGTCTGGTGGCCAACGTCGCCAACGCCTACCTGACGTGGCGCGCCGATCAGGAGTTGCTGGCGCTGACCCAGGAGACGCTGGCCGCCGACGAGCGAAGCCTGCACCTGACCACCCGCAACCGCGAGGCCGGCAAGTCTTCGGCACTGGATCAGATTCAGGCGCAGACCAGCGTCGACAGCACCCGCGCGAGCCTGGCCCGTTATCAGCGTCAGGTCGCCCAGGACTTGAACAGCCTGACGCTGCTGGTGGGTGCGCCGGTGCCCGAGCACTTGCCGGCGCGTCCGCTGGACAGTGATCTGGTGGCAACCGTGCCGGCCGGGTTACCGTCGGATCTGTTACAACGCCGGCCGGACATTCTCCAGGCCGAGTACAAACTGCGGGCCGCCAATGCCAACATCGGCGCGGCGCGGGCGGCGTTTTTTCCGAGTGTCAGCCTGACCGCCAATGCCGGGACATCCAGCCGCGATCTGTCCGGGCTGTTCAAGGGCGGCTCCGGGGCCTGGACGTTCCAGCCGCAGATCAACCTGCCGATCTTCAACGCCGGCAGTCTGCGCGCCAGCCTGGATTACGCGAAGCTGCAAAAAGACATCACCGTCGCCGAGTACGAAAAGACCATTCAGACGGCATTCCAGGAAGTGTCCGACGGCCTCGCGGCGCGCCAGACCTACGAACAACAACTCCAGGCCCAACGCGATCTGGTGCAGGCGACCCAGGACTACTACGACATGGCGCAGCACCGCTATCGAAGCGGCGTCGACAGCAGCCTGACGTTCCTCGATGCCCAGCGTTCGCTGTTCAGTTCCCAGCAAGGACTGATTACCGACCGGTTGGCGCAACTGGTGGCGCAAGTGAACCTGTACACCGCGCTGGGCGGTGGCTGGAGCCCGGTCGAACCGCCTCCGCCAGCACCTTGAGTCATTTTTTCTTACACCTTTTGTCGCCAGATCCCACATTGCCCGGCGATCGAAAACCGGCGCAGCGGATCATTTTGGTATCATGCGCCGCTTTTACGGTTAACCCGCCCGCCTGTCCTGCCGACTGGCGGGCTCCAAAGGGCGGTATGAAATGACGGCTTTGTTGACTCGCCGCAAGGTGCTTGCGGGAATGGGCGTACTCGGTCTCGGCCTGCTCGCCGGCTGCGACACCCGCGGCGAACTGTCGTACAAGTACGGCAAGGATCTGAGCGACAAGATCCTCGGACGCACCTTCAAGCTCAAGGACACCGAAGGCAACACCGTGTCGCTGTCGAGCTTTCGCGGCCTGATGCCGATGATCTTCTTCGGTTTCACCCAGTGCCCGGCGATCTGCCCGACGACGCTGGCCCGCGCCGCGAAAATCAAGAAGCTGATGGGCAAGGACGGCGACATCCTGCAAGTGGTGTTCATCACCCTCGACCCGGAACGCGACACCCCGGAAATCCTCGACGCCTACGTCAAGACCTTCGATCCAAGCTTCGTCGCGCTGTACGGCACCCTCGAAGAAACCAAGGCCACCGCCAAGGAATTCGACGTGTTCTACGAAAAAGTCCCGGCCGGCGACACCTATACCCTTTCCCACACCGCCACCAGCTATGTCTACGACACCCGGGGCAACTTGCGTGTGGGTCTGTCTCAATCGCTTTCTGCACAAGAGTGCACGGAAGATTTGCTTACCGTCATGGAGGTCTGCTGATGAACCCTTTTCTGAACAACATCAAACGTGCCGCACTGGGCCTGTCCCTGCTGGGCCTGGCTTTCCAGGTATCGGCGCAGACAAAGGTCGACGACGCCTGGGTGCGCGCGACCGTGCCAAACCAGTCGGCCAGCGGCGCGTTCATGACCGTCACCGCCGACAGCGACAGCAAGCTGCTCAGCGTTGCCTCGCCTGCGGCCAAGGACGTGCAGATTCATGAGATGACCATGAAGAACGACGTGATGAGCATGGGCCCGGTGAAATCGGTCGACCTGCCAGCGGGCAAGGCCGTCAACTTCGACCCGAATGGCTACCACGTGATGCTGATGGGCCTGACCGCTCAGCTGAAGGAAGGCGACAGCGTGCCGCTGACCCTGACCGTGGAAAACGCCAAGGGCGAAAAAGAAACCGTTGAAGTCAAAGCACCGGTCAAGGCGCTGACCATGGAAGGCCACGATCACAGCAAGATGCATTGATCGCTGACTGACAGATCTACGGTTTCAAAAAACAAAAGGGGCGGCATGATCGATGATCATGCCGCCCCTTTTGCATCTGGATATCAGACCAGTTTCAATTCGACCTCGATATTGTTGCGCGTAGCCTTGGAGTACGGGCACACCTGATGCGCCGCATCCACCAGCTGCTGCGCCGCGCCACGCTCCATTCCCGGCAGGCTTACATTCAGTCGCGCCTGCAGGAGATACCCTCCCGAATTAGTGCCCAGGTCCACTTCGGCATCCACCGCCAGGTCTGCCGGCAGGCTGATTTTCTGCTGCCCCGCCACCGCTTTCATCGCGCCAATGAAACACGCCGACCAGCCTGCGGCGAACAATTGTTCCGGATTGGTCCCGCCGCCACTGGAACCGGGCGACGACAGTTTTACATCGAGGATCCCGTCGGAACTGCGCGATGCGCCGTCACGTCCGCCGGTGGTGTGGGTTTTCGCGGTGTAGAGGACTTTTTCGATCTGACTCATGGCGATCTCCTGAATGAAAAACAGCAGATTGTTCACTCGGCGCCTCCCGTCGCAGCCTTGAGGTGCGCCACCCGTTTCACACAGCCCTCTCACTATAGACGCGGGTTTGCCGCTTACCCGACCGGCGGACGTGCGGATAACCGCCGGTCGTATTGGCACCGCCAAGCGGGTTGACAGAACCAGAGGGCGAGAGGATTATTATTACATCGCATACGATCTAACCGTATACGATCACAATCAATCACAACACCTTGAGGATTCCCCCATGAGCAAAATCGAAAAAGTCCTGGCCACCGGCAAAACCCACACCACCGCCAGCAGTGCCGGCCTCACCTCCCGTGGTCACAACGGCAATCTCGACATTCAGCTCTCGACGCCCGGCAGTGCCAAACCGGCGCACGTGTTTGCCAACGTCCTGCCCCACCCGACCGCCGAGCAACTGTTCGCCGGTGCCTGGTCGTCCTGCTACACCGCCGCCGTCGGCCTGGTGGCCAATGACCTGGGCGTGGTGCTGCCGGCCGACATGTCGGTAGACATCGAAGTGGATCTGGGCCAGACCGGCCCCGCCTATTTCCTTCAGGCTCGCCTGACCCTGCGCGTCCCGGGCATCGCCGAGGACATCGCGAAAAACCTGGCTCACACCGCTGACCAGATCTGCCCGTACTCCAAGGCGACCCGCGGCAACATCGAGGTGGCACTGAACGTCATCACCGAGTAATTTTTTGGTACAAAACTCATCGCATGCGATTTAGGCGCATAAAGGAATAACTAACCGGTTCGCGCTGAGAATGGCGAACCGGTTACCTCAGGCAACATGATCAACACTCCCGATAGAATCGCATCCGACGTATAGTTCGCCCCATACGTTTCACCGGTCACCCGACCCACGAGGATGAACATGAATTCCACCGTCAATACCGCACCAACCGATCTCAAACTCAGCGATTTCCTGTGCTTTGCCGTCTACTCCACCAACCTGGCGTTCGGCAAGGCCTACAAACCGATCCTCGAACGACTCGGTCTGACATACACCCAATACATCACCATCGTTTCCCTGTGGGAGCAGGACAACCAGACCGTCGGCGGCCTGGGCGAGAAGCTGTTCCTGGAGTCCAACACCCTCACCCCGATCCTGAAAAAACTTCAGGCCATGGGCTACGTGCAACGCCAGCGTGACCCGGCGGATGAACGTCAGGTGCGAATCAGCCTGACCCAGAGCGGCCGCGACCTGCGCAACGTGTCCTCGGGCACGAGTCTGTTCGAGGCGACGGGGCTGACCACGGAAGAGTTCACGCAGATGCAGAAATCGATCGTCACGTTGCGCAACAACCTGATCCGGTCGATGAATGCCGAGGGTTGATCGAGTCCTGATGGAAAGCGTGCTTTACATAACTAGTGGCTTCAGTGACCATGTAAAGGGTCTTTTACACAGGAAGTGAAGCATGAATCGATTCCATCTCGAAATGGGCGGCGCGCTGGTGCTGTATGCCGTCGTGCTGATTGCCTCGACGGTTGCGCTGCAGTCGTTGGAGGACGCCAACATTTACCTGCGCACGCTCATTGTTCTGACGCCGATGATTCCGGCCGCACTGGTGTGCTGGAGCGTGGTACGCGACATGAGGCGTCTGGACGAAATGTATCTGCGCATCCAGTTCGAAGCCCTCGGCTTCGCCTTCGCTGCCTCGGCCTTGCTGACCTTCAGCTACGGTTTTCTGGAGAACGTCGGCGCCCCCCATATCCCGTGGTTCTGGGTCTGGCCGGTGATGGGCGCGATGTGGATGATCGGCCTGCGCATCGCGCGGCGCCGCTACCAATGAAGAACCGGCTCAAGGAACTGCGCGCCGAGCGCAAGTGGTCGCAGGTGGATCTGGCCGAACGCTTGAACGTTTCGCGCCAGACCATCAATGCGATTGAAAACGAACGCTACGACCCGAGCCTGCCTCTGGCATTCCAGATTGCCCGGGCGTTCGAGATGCCAATTGAGAGCATCTTCGATGACACAGTGAGTTGATTCGAAAGCTCCGCCCGTCAGCACAGGCTGCCGGGCGGACTGTTCAGAAAAGACGAGTGTTCAACTCCCCGCCCCGCCATGCGCCTCTTCAAAGAAATAATCCTTCCAGCTGTCCGCCTTGTTTTTCAGCACGCCCAGCTCCTGCAATTTCTCTGCATAGATAAAGGTGCGTTGCGGCACCACGGTGAAATCGATTTCCGGGTCGGTGACGATTTTCTCAACCAGCGCCAGCGGCAACTTCGACTGCTCGACACGAATGTAAGCCTGAGCCGCCGCAGGCTTGTCGGCCTTGATGATCTTCTCGGCCTCGGCCAGTGCGTCGTAGAACGCCTTATAGGTTTTCGGGTTTTCGTCGTGGAATTTTTCCGTGGTGTACAGCACGTTGAACGTGGCCTGGCCGCCGAGCACGTCGTAGGAACTCAGCACTTTATGTACGTTGGGATTCTGCAACGCCTGGTACTGGAACGGCGGGCTGGAGAAATGCGCGTTGATTTCCGAGCCGCCGGCGATCAACGCAGCCGTGGCATCCGGGTGCGGCAGGCTGACGGAGATGTCGTCGAATTTCTTGTATTGGTCATTGCCGAATTCTTTCGCCGTTTCGATCTGCAGCGTGCGTGACTGGAAGCCCACACCCGCCGCAGGTACGGCGATGCGATCCTTGTCGCTGAAGTCCTTGAGGGTTTTCACGTTCGGGTTATTGGTCAGCAGGTAGTTGGGCATCGAGCCCAGCGAAGCGATGGCCTTGACGTTCTGTTTGCCCTTAGTGCGATCCCACACGGTGAGCATCGGCGGCACGCCGGCCGAGACCACGTCCAGCGATCCGGTGAGCAGCGCTTCGTTCATGGCGGTGGCGCCGGAAATGCTGTTCCAGTCGACCTTGATGTCCAGTCCTTGGGCCTTGCCGTGCTTCTCGATCAAGTGCTGATCGCGCACCACATCCAGAATCAGATAACCGATGCCGAATTGCTGGGCGATGCTGATCTTGCCTTCGGCTTGAGCGGTGTTGCCGAGTAGCGAACCAGCCAGCGAAGCCGCCAGCAGCGTCAGTGCAGAACGTTTGAACGGTAGGGCCATGACAACCTCGCAGGGATTTACAGGGAAATCTGTGAGGCCGGACTCTATCGCTATAAAAAATGAAATTTAAATACCGTTATCGCATATTGATATCACCTGAACGTCAGCCTTCCAGAAACGCCTGCAAGTCCGCGCCCAAGCCATCGAACACTGCTGAAACCCGCTGCACCCGGCGCATGTCCTGATGCATGGCGATCCACACATCCACCGTAAAATCCACGTCTCCAGGCAGAACTCGCATCAGACCATGACGCTCGGCCAGTTGCCGGGAACTCACGCCAATCCCCAGCCCGGCACGCAACGCCGCCCATTGCGCCAGATGATCATCGGTGCGGATGGCCGTGTGCTCGGCGGAACAATCAAAGCCACGTTCGCGCAGAAACTCGATCTCGCCTGCATGACGATCCGGGCCGATCAGCGAAAAGCGGCGCAAATCCTCAGGCGTTTCGGGTACGCCCTGCTCCGCCAGCAATTCGGGCGTGGCGTACAGGCCGACGTGCAGATCACCGACCTTGCGCGCCACCACCGAGGCTTCGGTCGGGCGGCGGATGCGCACGGCGACGTCGGCCTCTTGCTGTGAGAGGGTTTGCAGACGATTCGACACGTTCAGTTCCAGCGCCAACTGCGGGTGTTGCTGACGCAGGCGACGCAACATCGGCGGGAGGATCTCGACGCCCAACAGTTTGCCGGCCGTCAGGCGCACCGTGCCGCCGGTTTGCGCCACGTCGGCGGAAGCAGCGCGGTTGAAGGCGTTGGCGGCCAAGGCCATGGCTTCGACGTGGCCGATCAACTCCTTCGCAGTCTCGGTCGGCAACAGCCCCGACGGCGAGCGAATGAACAGGCTGACGCCGACGCTCTGCTCCAGCGCCTCGATCCGCCGCCGCGCCGTGGCCTGGGCGATTCCCAGCAAGCGCGCGGCGCCCGACAGACTGCCGGTGCGCAGTACCGCGAGAAAGGCGCGCTGGGTTTCCCATTGAAGTTGTGGAGCGTTCATACATTTCCTGTGAGCGGTTGGGCAGTTTTGGCCGATGTTCATTCACCGGGGTCTGCGGCATGCTGCGCGAGCATACCGCACGGGCCTTGCGCCCGGCATCGAACCCGCAGTTGAAGGAGCCTTGCCCATGACACTCACCGGCCAATGTCGCTGCAGTGCCGTCCGCTATCAGTTGAACACCGACGTGCCGCCGGCGATCTACGCCTGCCATTGCACGGATTGCCAGACCTGGAGCGGCAGCGCCTTTGCCCTGCACGCTCTGCTACCCGCCGACGCCTTGACGTTGACCGGGCCAATGACTACTTACGCCTACGATCTCAATGGCCAGCACGCCGAACATCAGGTGTGCAGCGTCTGTCACACGCGTCTGTGCAACACCACGACAGCCGCGCCGGGGATGATAGTGCTGCGCGCCGGCACGCTCGATGAAAGTCGCTCACTGCAACCGATGGCGCACATCTGGGTCAGTCACAAACAAACCTGGTTGACGTTGCCCGAGGGGTTGCCGAGCTGGCCGCAGAGCCCCACCCCGCAAGCCTTCGGCGAAGCCCTCATGGCGTACGCTGGTTGAACCGGGTTCTGAGCCCGTCAGCGTTCGACGACAAGCGCTTGGCAGTGTCCACGAACGGCGTGACGATCAGGCTGTACAGCGTCAGATAACGCGTGCGGTCCTGCTCGCCCGTGCCGAAGCGCAGCACTTCGGGCTTTGAAGTGGTGACGTACAGCGTGCCGAACAGCCAGTCCCACAGTGACAGATTGATCGCGAAGTTCTTGTTGAAATGTCGCGGTGCGTCGCTGTGGTGAATCTGGTGCTGGGCCGGGCTGTTGAGCACATGCTCGACCGTCGGCCCGAACGACAGCCAGACATGGCTGTGGCGCAGATTGGAACCCAGGCTGTTGATGATCAACACCAGCCAGGTCACGCCGAACAGCGTATAGCGGCTGACTTCGCCGCCGCAGGCGTACCAGACCACACCGGCAAACGCGCCGAGGCCGGCGGTGATGACGATTCGTTCAACGATCGATTCGACGATGTGAATCCGGCTGGCCGTGGCCGGCACCAGCACCGGCGCCGAATGGTGAACCTTGTGAAATTCCCATAGATAGCGGGAGTGGAAGGCGCGGTGAATCCAGTAATGCAGAAAATCCCTGAACAGGAACACGCCAAGTCCGTAGAACAGCGCGATCATCGGGTGATCCGGCACTTGCTCGCGCGCCCCCCAGAGCTGAGTGAAAAACTGCGCGTAGTCGCCCGAACGCAGAATATGCGGATCGACCAGGCCGACCACGGGCAACACCAGCGTCACCCGAAGAATCGCCTTGATGAAGTAATAACGGTAATCCAGCCAGGCCGAACGATGGCCGTGAACGCGACCGCCGCCGACAAATTGCCAGAAGGATCGGGCCTGCGTCAGATGTCGGGATTTTCGGTGGCGATAAAGGCCGTAAGCCACGCCGTAGGACGTGAGCAGGAACACCACACCCAGGCGACCGTTCAAATCGAACAGGCCAAGGAACTGCTCGGTGACCGGATCGATCACCCAGCGGCTGAGCTGCGCAAAGAGTTGCGTGAGGACATCCACGGAGCTTGATCTCCATCAGAGGTCGCGCATTGTAAATCGCAGTGGTTCGCAAATGCAGCACGAACGGATCAAAGGCCGGTTAAACAGCCTGAAACAATAAAACCGTCACCGCGCTCGGGACGGAAAACCGCCAGGACGGTCGCCGAGCAAGGCCCCAGCTCATCCGGGTTGCTAACCACGCCTTCCGGGACCGGATCACCCAGCCGTTTAAAAAGGCGATCAGACAGCCCACCCTTGGTATCATCGCCCACACTTTTATGACGATTTGATGGCTGGAAGGTCTTTTTGTGAGCGCTCTTTTTCAACGGTTGCGGCGCCTGGATGCCCGTCTTCTTTCTCTGGTTTTCCTGGTACTGATCGTGCCGGTGTGCCTTCGCGCGGCACTCGGCTGGTCGAGCCTGTTCGGTTACCTGTCGGATCTGGCCATCGGCAGTCTGCTGGTGGTGCTGTTGCATCGTCGTCCCTGGTGGCTGGCGCTGCCGCTGCTGCTGTTCTGGGGACTGCTGGCCGTAGCAACCGCCGAGCTGGTCAGCGCTGTCGGTCGCCTGCCGACCGTGGCGGACCTGCATTACCTGATCGACCCGCAGTTCGTGGAAAACTCTACCGGCGGCGGCTTCGCCCACCCCGGCGTGGCGGTTGCGCTGCTGGTGGCTCTGGTCTTGTGGTTGCTGAGTCACTGGACTCGACGCGCGACAACCGCCCCCGCTCTGCCCCGCGCAGCCTGGGCGACGCCGGTGCTGCTGTTCTCCGCGTACTGGGGCGCTCAGCATCTGGCCCCGAGCGATGCCGACCCGTGGCGTCTGTACAACCTGCCCCACCAGTTGCTGGCCGCGCAGGTCGCCGACGTGCAGATGCAGGCTGAAGAATGGCTGGACGGCGACACTCAATTCGCTCCCCCACCCATGGCCGGGCTCACCGATGTCGATCTGAACGGTCACCCGTTGCTGGCGGCCAAGGGCCAGGCGCGCAATGTGCTGATCGTCGCCCTCGAAGGCATTCCCGGCGCCTACATCGGCGCCAATCGCCAGGCCATCGGCAGCCATTATCAGGAAGACCTGATGCCCAACCTCAGCCGCTGGGCCGAGCGCGGCATGAACACCCCGGATTACGTGCTGCACACCCACCAGACCATTCGCGGTCTGTACGCCATGCTTTGCGGCGATTACGACAAGCTCGACAACGGCACACCCAAAGGCGTGGAAATGCTGACCCAGCACGAGCGCAATCAGGCCTGTCTGCCGGCGCAATTGCGTCAGCACGGTTTCGCCACGCATTACCTGCAAGGCGCAGGGCTGCGATTTATGGCCAAAGACAAGATCATGCCGCACATCGGTTTCGATGCGACCCATGGCCTGGAGTGGTTCACCAACGCCAACTACCTGGAATTCCCGTGGGGCAAGGATGACAAGGCGTTCTTCGAAGGCGCGCTGAAATACGTCGGCGACCTGAAAAAACAGAAACAGCCGTGGATGCTCACGCTGCTCACAGTCGGCACTCACCAGCCCTACTCCGCGCCGGAGGAATACCTGCAACGCTACGACACGCCGAAGCAGGCCGCCGTCGGTTATCTGGACGATGCGCTGGAACAGTTTCTCAGTGGCCTCGAACGCCAGGGCGTGCTGAAAGACACGCTGGTGGTGATCACCTCGGACGAATCCCACGGCATCGACGGTGTCCGCCTCGCGTCGTCCTGGGGCTTCAACCTGACCCTGGCGCCGGAGCAGGCGCAACTGCCGCGCCTGAACGCCGGGGTCTACGGTCACGTCGATCTGAGTGCGTCGATTCTGGATTACTTCGACTTTCCGGTGCCTTCCGCCCTCAGCGGTCGCTCGCTGTTTCGCGATTACGATTCGGGCCGCGAAATCATGTCGTTCACCAACGGCAAGCTGCGCTATCACGACGGTCGCGGCCTGCTGACCGAATGCGACATGCCGCGCCGTTGCCGCAATTACGCCAGTGAAGGTTTCATCGCCGAAAGCGCCACGTTCAAGGGCAACGCCAGCGGCCAGAACGCCCGGGATATCGCCGCCCGCGCCTCGGCCCTGGATCTGTCGCTGCTGCGTACTCCGCTCAACCAGCGCTATCAGTTCGGCAGCGCCAACGTCATTCCGCTGCAAGCGCAGATCAAGGATGACTGGGCTGACAACCTGATCGGCGCGCAATACCTGGAGATGCCAAAAGGCTCCCACACCCGCGTGCGCCTGACCGTGCGTTCGGTGGATCCGCAGCAGGCGGCGTACATTCAGCTCAAGGCCAAGGAGTTCGAGCAGGACGTGCAACTGGGCCTGCCGACCGAGATGGTCGCCACGGCGGATCAGCCGCTGGAGATGGATTTCAGTTTCGACAACCCGCAACCGCGCAAGGCGTTCTCGTTCCACTTGTTGGGGTATGGCCTGGGCGCCGTGGAAGTCAGTGATTTCAGCGTGATCACCGAACTGCCGGGGCAACAGGATCTGCTGGACGAGATCCCGGAAGAAGACACCGCTCAATCGAGTTGAGATCAACGCCAGCGTCGCAACGACGCTGGCGCCCGTCCGGCCTGAACGATCAGAACGTGGTGCGCAGTCCGACCTGAATGCTGCGCCCTTCTGCCGGCGCAATATCCCGCAGGATCGAGCTGGCATAACGCACGGTCTGGTTGGTCAGGTTCTCGGCATTGACGAAAGCCAGCCATTTGCTCTGGCCGACATCAAAGTGATAACCCACATTCGCACCCAGCGTGGTGTAGCCGTCGGTGCTGCTTTCGTTGTCCGGCACACGGTGCTGGGAACTGGCGTGTTCCACATCGATGCGCGCCTGCCAGCGATCCAGCTCCCACAACAGCCCGGTGTTCAACCGCAGCGGTGCGATGCGCGGCAGGTCCTGGCCGTTGTCGAGGTTCTTGGCGCGGGTGTAGTCGCCCGATAGCTCCAGCGCAAACTTGCCGTAGGCGTTCTCGCCGAGGGTCCAGCGATCCTGCGCTTCGATGCCGCTAAAGCGCGCCCGCACGCCGGAGTAGGTGTATTCGGGGATGCCGTCGGCGTCCTCCTCCCCTTCATCGTTAAGCGTGCGCCCTGTCCCGAGCAGGCCGATGTAGTTGGAGAAATGGCTATAGAACACGCCGACGCTGCCCTTGTGGGTGCCGTTATCGAAACGCAGGGCCAGGTCGCTGGAGACGGCTTTCTCTTTCGACAGTCCCGCATCCCCGACTTCATAAGTGCCCGTGGCAACGTGGGCGCCGTTGGCGTAAAGCTCATAGAACGTCGGCGCGCGTTCGGTGTAGCCCAGCGTGGCTGCGACCGACCAGATCGGCGTCAGCGTGTACACCGCACCGGATGACAGGCTGCCGGCGGTGAAACTGCTGGAGCGATCGGCATTGGCGAAACGCTCGTTGCCCTTGGCGTCCGGGTCGACCGTGGTGTGTTCAAGGCGTCCGCCGAGGGTGAACAGCAGACGATCCGTGGCTTGCAGCTCTTCGAGAATGAACAGTGCACCGGCGTCGGTATCGGTGTGCGGCACGAAGGCTTCTTCGCCCAGCGCCGAGAATTCGTTGCGACTGACTTGTGCGCCAATCACCCCGTTGAACGGCCCCAGCGGCTGATGCCGGGCCTCGACCCGCGCTTCGTAGCCCTTGTTCTTGAACGTGGTGCCGACCTCGCCGCCCTCGATTTCCCTGTGCTGGTAATCGGTGTAGCCAGCATCGAACTTCACCGAGCTGAACGGACCTTCGAGGTTGCGGATTTCCGAGGCGAACGCGTAGTGCTCCTGCTCCATGCGGATGCGCACATCGTCTTCGGCCGGCGAGCCGTAATTCGAATCGTAATTGCTGTACGACAGCCCCGCGTAACCGTCATCCCAGGTGTAGGAACCGCCCACCGCACCGCCGTCCTGACGACCGTCGCTGTTGGCCAGCCGATGTTTTTTCGAATCGCCATCGTCGTTCGCCCGTTCACGGCCGGTTTTGGCGTAGCCGGGGATTTTCAGGTCATTGAACTCGCGGGCGCTGGCGTCCAGGTGCAAGGCGAACTGGCCGTTACCGGCTTCGAGTTTGCCGGCGCTGCTGCGAGTGGTGTCGGCGCCGCCGTAGCGCAACTCTCCAGCACCGTGAATGCCTTCGATGGCTTCGGTCGGGATGCGGTTGTCGAAGGTGTTGACCACCCCGCCGATGGCGCTGCCGCCGTACAGCAAAGCCGCCGGGCCACGGACGATTTCGATGCGCTCGACGTTGACCGGATCCAGCGGCACCGCGTGATCGTAGGACAGCGACGAAGCGTCCAGCGCGCCGACGCCGTTGCGCAGGATGCGAATGCGATCGCCGTCCTGCCCGCGAATGATCGGGCGACTGGCACCTGGGCCGAAGTAGGACGACGACACACCCGGCTGCTTGTTCAGGGTTTCGCCGAGGCTGCCCTTTTGTTGCAGCGTCAGGCTGTCGCCGCTCAACACGGTTGAGGGAGAGGCCAGGGTCTGACTGCCCAGCGGATTGCCGGTGATGACTTGCGGTTGCAGTTCCAGCGGGTCGGCGGCGAATGTGGGCGAAGCGATCAGCAGCGCCGAGGCCATGAGCGTCAGGCGAGGTTGGAAGGTGTGGAAACGGGAAGGCATTTCAGAAATCCGTCAGGCAGAAAAGTGAGGATCGATGCCGGCGCTACAGAGGGTGTGTTGCCGGCATCGATCAGATGAAATCATTTTTATGTTATACAATAACATTTCCAATGGCCATCACGTTTCTTCCACACAATTGCAAACCATCGCTCAAGCACGGGCATTTCAGCGCCCTGCCCGGCACCGGATCACGAGACTTCGCGTAAGAGACTGCGCCTATCAGGCACCAATAGTCGGCCTATTAGCTGACTCGCCGAGTCGGGTCTAGCCTTACTACTCCGAAGTCGGCACGAGCCGGCCGCAGAAGACCTGATAAGGACCCGAACATGGCAAATGAATCGAAATGCCCGTTCAATCACGCCGCCGGCGGTGGCACGACGAACCGCGATTGGTGGCCGAATCAACTGAACCTGAAAATCCTGAGTCAGCACTCGCCCGCATCCGATCCGCTGGGCAAGGACTTCGACTACGCCAAGGCTTTCAAAAGCCTGGACTTCCAGGCCCTCAAACGCGATCTGACGGCGCTGATGACCGACTCCCAGGAGTGGTGGCCAGCGGATTTCGGCCACTACGGCCCGCTCTTCATCCGCATGGCCTGGCACAGCGCCGGCACCTATCGCACCGCTGATGGCCGTGGCGGCGCAGGCTCCGGCCAGCAACGCTTCGCCCCGCTCAACAGCTGGCCGGACAACGTCAGCCTCGACAAGGCCCGCCGCCTGCTGTGGCCGATCAAACAGAAATACGGCCGCAACATTTCCTGGGCCGACCTGATCGTTCTCACCGGCAACGTCGCGCTGGAATCCATGGGGTTCAAGACCTTCGGTTTCTCCGGCGGCCGCGCGGATGTCTGGGAACCCGATGAAGACGTGTACTGGGGCTCGGAAAACAAATGGCTGGGCGGCGACAACCGCTACGGCAAGGATCCGGAATCCATGCAGCCGCCGGGTGAAGGCACGCTGGTGGCAGAACCCGCCGAACACGGCAATGAGGAAAGCCGCACCAACCAGGGCGAGCGCAACCTCGAGAATCCGCTCGCCGCCGTGCAGATGGGCCTGATCTACGTGAACCCGGAAGGCCCGGAAGGCAATCCCGACCCGGTGGCCTCAGCCAAGGACATCCGCGAAACATTCGGCCGCATGGCCATGAACGACGAGGAAACCGTCGCCCTGATCGCCGGCGGCCACGCCTTCGGCAAGACCCACGGCGCCGGCCCCGCCGATAACGTCGGCCCGGAACCGGAAGCCGCCGGCCTAGAAGAGCAAGGTCTGGGCTGGAAAAGCACCTTCGGCACCGGCAAGGGCGCCGACACCATCACCAGCGGCCTGGAAGTGACCTGGACCACCACCCCGACCAAGTGGAGCAACAACTACCTGGAAAACCTGTTCGGCTTCGAGTGGGAACTGACCAAAAGTCCGGCCGGTGCCCATCAGTGGAAACCGAAAAACGGCGCCGGGGCCGGCACCATTCCCCACGCCCACGACCCGAACAAACGCATCGACCCGACCATGCTCACCTCTGACCTGGCCCTGCGTTTCGACCCGGCCTACGAGAAGATTTCGCGGCGCTTCCTGGCCAATCCCGATCAACTGGCGGACGCCTTCGCCCGGGCCTGGTACAAGCTGATCCACCGCGACATGGGCCCGCTGTCGCGCTACCTCGGCCCGGAATTGCCCCAGGAAGAACTTCTGTGGCAAGACCCGATTCCCGAGGCCAATCACCCATTGGTGGGCGACGCTGATGTAACCGCGCTGAAAAGCAAAGTACTGGCGTCGGGGCTGTCTGTTTCGGAACTGGTCTCCACTGCCTGGGCGGCCGCGTCGACCTTCCGGGGTTCGGACAAACGCGGCGGCGCCAATGGCGGACGTCTGCGTCTGGCACCGCAAAAGTTCTGGCAGGCCAACCAGCCGGAGCAACTGGACAAGGTGCTGAAAGTCCTCGAAGGCATTCAGAACGAGTTCAACGCCGGGGCGGCAGGCAAGCAAGTCTCGCTGGCGGACCTGATCGTGCTGGCCGGTAATGCTGGTGTCGAGCAAGCGGCGAAAAACGCCGGGCACACGGTGGCCGTGCCGTTCAATCCGGGGCGCACTGATGCGACTCAGGAGCAAACCGATGTCGAGTCGTTCGGTTTCCTTGAACCGCACACCGACGGCTTCCGCAACTACGCAGCCAGCACCTATCGCGTGTCGGCCGAAGCGTTGCTGATCGACAAGGCGCAACTGCTGACCCTTTCTGCACCGGAACTGACCGTGCTGATCGGCGGCCTGCGGGTGCTGGACACCAACGTCGGCAAGACGAAGCACGGGGTGTTTACCGACAAGCCCGGCTCCCTCACCAACGACTTCTTCCGCAACCTGCTGGACATGGGTGTGGAATGGAAACCAACGTCGAAAACCGAGTTCGAAGGCCGGGATCGCAAAACCGGCAGCGTGAAATGGACGGCGACCCGGGTCGATCTGGTGTTCGGTTCCAACGCGATACTGCGGGCGCTGGCCGAGGTGTATGCCAGTTCCGATGCGAAGGAGCAGTTCGTCACGGACTTCGTTGCTGCGTGGGCGAAGGTGATGGATCTGGATCGGTTTGATCTGCGCCAGTAAACCTTTTTCATCCAGCCATAAAAAACGCCGCTCATTGAGCGGCGTTTTTTATTGCCCTGAAACAACGTCAGGCAAGGCTTTTGCTGACCACTTCGTACACATCACTGGACAGCTGCCCCGAAGCCAGTATCCGTTCCAGCTCCGCCTTCATCAGCGCCTGACGAGCGCCGTCATACTTGCGCCAGCGAGTCAGCGGCGCCAATTGACGCGACGCGATCTGCGGGTTGAAGCCGTTCAGTTCGATCACCAGATCCGCAAGGAAGCGATAACCCGAACCGTCCGCCGCGTGGAAGTTGATCAAGTTCTGCCCGGCGAACGCACCGACCAGCGCGCGCACCTTGTTCGGGTTCTTGATGTTGAACGCCGGGTGCTGCATCAGCGCTTTCACGCGCTCCAGACCGCCCGGCAAGGTGCTGCCCGCCTGCACGCTGAACCACTGATCCATGACCAGCGGATTGTCCTTGAAGTGTTCGGCGAAACTGGCCAGCGCCTTGGCCTTCTCGTCTTCGAACGGCGAGTTGACCAGCACCGCGAGTGCGGTCAGGCGTTCGGTCATGTTGTCGGCGCTGTCGAATTGCTCCAGCGTCGCCGCCAACACTTCCGGTTTGCCGCTGAGCATCAGGTACGACAAGGCAATGTTCTGCAACGCGCGACGGGCGAAGTGCTCGGCCTCGGCCACGTAAGCAGTTTGCTTGGACAGGTCACGGTTGGCCTGGTAACGCAACCACAGCGCTTCGAACAAACCTTCCGAAAGTTGCTTGCGGGCGAACTCGCGGGCGTTATGGATCGCATCGACGTCAGCCGTTTCGCTGATTTCCGTCAGATAGGCTTCACCCGGAAGCGAGAGCATTTCCGCGACCATCGCCTGATCCAGCGACTCGTCCGACAGCACGGTGCGCAGCGCGGAAACCAGACGCGGATCGAGCACCAGGCTTTCGCCCTTCTGCTGCTGGCCGATCAACTCTTGCAGCACCTGCACCGACAGTTGCTGGCCGGCATCCCAGCGGTTGAAACCGTCGCTGTCGTGCTGCATCAGGAACATCAACTGATCGCGGTTGTACGGGAAGCTCAGTTTCACCGGCGCCGAGAAGCCACGCAGCAACGACGGCAGCGGTTGTTCGGCGATGTCGACGAAGGTGAACGTCTGCTCGGCTTCGGTCACCGAGATCACTCGGCTAGTGCCCTGGGCCGAGGCTTCGCCGGCCAGACGCAGGGCAATCTCGTTGCCCTGGCTGTCGAGCAGCCCCAGCTCCACCGGAATCACGAACGGTAGTTTTTCAACCTTGTCCGGGGTTTCCGGGCAGCTCTGACGGAAGGTCAGGCTGTAGGTTTTCGCAGCGACGTCGTACGACTCGCTCACCGCCAGACGCGGTGTGCCGGCCTGGCTGTACCAGCGCTTGAACTGGGTCAGGTCGACGCCGTTGGCATCTTCCATGGCCTTGATGAAGTCATCGCAGGTCACGGCCTGACCATCATGACGTTCAAAGTACAGGTCGCTGCCCTTGCGGAAGCCTTCGGCGCCCAGCAGGGTGTGGATCATGCCGACCACTTCCGAACCCTTTTCGTACACGGTCAGGGTGTAGAAGTTGGAAATCTCGATGAAGCTGTCCGGGCGCACGGCGTGGGCCATCGGGCCGGCATCTTCGGCGAACTGGTGGGTTCGCAGGTACGCCACGTCCTGAATGCGCTTGACCGTGGCCGAGTTCATGTCGGACGAGAAACCAGCGTCACGGAAGACGGTGAAGCCTTCTTTCAGCGACAGCTGGAACCAGTCGCGGCAGGTCACGCGGTTGCCCGACCAGTTGTGGAAGTATTCGTGAGCGACGATCGCCTCGACCCGCTGGTGCGCGGCGTCGGTGGCGGTTTCGGCGCGAGCCAGCACGGCGCTGGAGTTGAAGATGTTGAGGCCCTTGTTCTCCATCGCGCCCATGTTGAAGTCGTTCACGGCGACGATCATGAAAATGTCCAGATCGTACTCGCGACCGTAGACCTCTTCGTCCCAGCGCATCGACTTCTTCAGGCTGTTCATGGCGTGCTGGCACTTGTCGATGTTTTCCGGCTCGACGTAAATGCGCAGTGCCACGTTGCGATTGGTCATGGTGGTGAAAGAGTCTTCAACGCACCACAAGTCACCGGCCACCAGCGCGAACAGGTACGCCGGTTTCATGAACGGGTCTTCCCAGGTCGCCCAGTGCCGGCCATCTTCGCCAGGGCCGCTGGCGATCGGGTTGCCGTTGGACAGCAGCACCGGATAGCTGTGCTGCTCGGCCACTACGGTGGTGGTGAACTTGCTCATCACGTCCGGGCGGTCGAGGTAATAAGTAATCTTGCGGAAACCTTCGGCCTCGCACTGGGTGCAGAACATCGTGCCGGACTTGTACAGGCCTTCCAGTGCGGTGTTGGTTTCCGGGTGGATCTTGACGCTGGTGTCGACCGTGAAGGTTTCGCTGGCCGGTTGCAGGGTCAGGTGGTTCTCGGTCAGCTGGTAATCGCTGGCGCTCAGTTCCTGGTCTGCCAGGGTCACCGAGAGCAGTTCCAGCTGTTGGCCATCGAGCACCAGCGGCGGCAGGCCCGGGCCACGGGCCGGGTTGCGGCGCATCACCAGTTGCGCGTGGACCAGACTGTGGTCCTCGAACAACTCGAAGGTCAGGTGTGTTTCATCGATCAGGTACTCGGGCGCCTGATAGTCCTTCAGGTAAATCATCTTCGGTTGTTCGGTGCGCATGCTGAAGTCCTTATTGATGCACGGCGAGCTGATAGGCCGTGTACTTGCGAATGTTGATCACGCCGGTGTCGAAGATCAGGTACTGGCCCTTGATCCCCAGCAGCGTGCCTTCGGCAATCGGGTTCTTGTCCAGGTTGAAGCTGACGATCTTGGCCGGGTACTGCTCGACCGGGTAACGGATTTCCAGCGGCTCGACGTCGGCGATTGTCTGAATGGCCTGGAGGCCGAAACGTTCCTGCAAGCCTTGCAGGCCTTCGGCGCAGCTGTCGAACAACTGATCGCGCACCTGCGCCAGATCCACCGCCGCCGCGTCACCCTTGAGCAAGGCGCGCCAGTTGGTCTTGTCCGCCACCTGACTGCGGAACAGGTCTTCTACAAAACCCGATTGCTGCCGCGTGGAAACGCGCATGATCGGCAACGCCTGACTGGCGCCCTGATCGAGCCAGCGGGTCGGCAACTGGGTGGCTCGGGTGATGCCGACCTTGATCCCCGACGAATTGGCCAGGTAGACGACGTGGTCGGTCATGCAGAATTTCTCGCCCCACTCAGGCTCACGGCAGGTGCCGGCCTCGAAGTGGCAGCGCTCCGGGCTCATGATGCAGATGTCGCACTGAGCCAGTTTGGTCATGCACGGGTAGCAATAACCCTGACTGAAACTGGTCTTGGTCTTGCGCCCGCAATGGGTGCAGTGAATCGCCCCCAGGTATTCCAGACGCACCGTGCTGCCGATCAACGGGTTGACCGGCACCTCGACGTCATCCAGACGAAACGCGTACTGCACGTTCGGCCCGTCCAGGCGCGCCGACATTTTGCTGATTGCACCGCGGCCGATCTCGATCAATGGATGGCGTCCGACTTGAACAGGATGTTCGGCACTTCGATCGACTTCGACGCACATTCCTGCGGGCCCATGTAACCGGTGCGCTCTTCCTCGGGCAGGTTCTGCATTTCCCAGGCGATCATCGCCTGCAACGACAGTTCACGCTGTTCGGCGGTGAGTTTGCCACCGTCCGACCATTTGCCGATCTCTACGGCCAGTTTCAGGCTCTGGTAGATATCCGGGGTGATGTTCTTGATCAAATCGTTAAAAGAGGACATCAGGGTCTCCGTGCTCTTTATTCAAAAAATTCAGGCGGCCAGTTTACGGCGGTTGTACAAACCGCCCAACAAACCGGTGAAGCATCCGATGAGTAACCCGCCGACGTGGGCGGCGTTGGCGATTTCGCCGAAACCGATCATCGAGATCAGCCCGGACATGCACACCAGCAACCACACCAGCATCATCACCAGCACGCCGCGCGGCAGGCGATAGGCCGGGTTCGGCGCCAGCAGCTGGAAGATCCAGCAGTGACCGAGCAATCCGTAAAGTACGCCGGACAGGCCGCCGAACAGGCTCGGGCCGCCCCACGCGAACTGCGCATAGTTGGAAACGAGGCCGAACAGCAGCGTCAGGCCGATCAGGTTGACGCTGCCCTGGCGCGACTCGATGCGCCGCCCCAGTTCCCAGTACCACATGCCGTTCATGGCCAGGTGCAGGATGCCGAAGTGAATCAGCATCGGCGTAAACAGGCGCCACCACTGCCCCGCCGCCAGGCTGTCGGCCAGCGGTGTGAAGTGGATGTAGTCGCCGACCACGCGAAAATCGAGGAAGGTCAGCCAGCGCATCGTCTCGAGGTTGTCGCCGAGAAAGGTCAACCCGCCGACGATCAGGCTCAGCAGCAGAATGAACCCGGTGGCTTTGGCATGTTTCAGTTGCTCGGCAAAGCTCGGGCGCTTGAACGTCGGCGCCACCGGAATTTCCAGTTGCTGATCGGGGTCGCCCGCCGGGAAACGCTCGTACAGCGAACGTACGTCGTCGCTGATTTCCGAGGGCACCCACAACACCTGCTCGCCCGCCTCTTCACTGACGCGATGAGGCACTTGCATGCGTTGCAGCAGTTTGACGAAACCACTCAGGTCCGCCGCCAACGGCACACGCAAGACGGCTATGGCACTCATCGCAGCACCTCCGGCCGCTCGACGTCGACCCAGACAAATTTATGCGGATCGAGGCGGGTTTCCTGATCCAGACGATAGGCCACCAGTTTGCCGTACAGCACGGCGCTGTAATCCAGGCACGCGAGGTTCGGGCGGATCGGCGCCGGTTTGCCGCTGCGCCAGTAGTGGCCGACGAACAGCAATGGCTCATCGACGCCGTAGCGCAGCAGGGAATTCTTTTCGCTGGAGGTCAGCGGCTTTTGCGCCACCGGTTCGGGCAGTGCATCGGGCTGGAACACGATGTCGCCATAGGTTTGCGGGTCGTCTTCCCAGAACTTGGTGCGGAAGAACGAACGCACCAGGCCATCGCCGCTGGTCATGGTCAGGCCATCCGGCAGGCGCATGTCGGTGCCGCGCAGCAGGCGATCGAACACGGTGCAGGCGAAACTGCCGGGCACGGCCGAGGCCTGAAGGAAGTGCTCGTCGATGCAGCCATCGGGGAACAACGCGCGCAGCGGCTCGATCAGGCCGGCATCCCAGCAGGCATGCACCACGCGGAAACGTCCGGCATCGACGAACAACGGCAGTTGGTAGAACCACTGCTGGAAGTCGTGCCAGTCGCCCGGATGGTCTTCGAACTGGGTCAGGGTTTCATGCAGCAGACGGGCATGACGCGGCGTGTGTTCACGGACGAACTGCTTGCCGCTGCCCGGTGGTGCCGGAGTGCTCCAGCCGAGCGCGTTGAATTCGTGGTTGCCCATGATGCACAACGCCTGACGGGCCTCGACCATGTCATGAACGATGTGCAGCGCCTCGCGAATCCGCGGGCCACGGTCGATGATGTCGCCGACAAACACGGCCATGCGCGATGGATGCCGCCAGACCCCGCCCTTCTTGTGGTAACCGAGACGGTCCAGCAGGTGTTCCAGGGTCAGGGCGCATCCGTGCACGTCACCAATCAGGTCATAACTGCGCGCGGGATCGAGCATCAGTCGCCTCCACCACCCAACTTGCTGCCCCAGCCGAGCTTGGTGCGGCAGACTTCGTAGTAGTTGTGATCGAGCGGATGGATCAGCCGCAGCTTCTGCGCTTTTTTGCTGACGGTGATGGTGTCACCCGGCGCACAGGTGAAGTGGTTCTGCCCGTCGCAGGAGACCTGCGGGTAGATCTGCATATCTTTGGACACGACGATTTTCAGCTCACTGTTGCCATCGACCACGATCGGTCTGCCCGACAAGGTATGGGGGTACATCGGCACAATCACAATAGCGTCAAGCTTGGGATGCATGATCGGGCCACCGGCGGACAGCGCGTACGCGGTGGAACCGGTCGGGGTCGACACGATCAGGCCGTCGGCCTTCTGGCTGCAGACGAACTGGCCGTCGATGTACAGCTCGAACTCGATCATCCGCGTCGATTTGCCCGGGTGCAGCACCACGTCGTTCAGCGCATCGCCCTGGCCGATGGCCTCGGCGTGGCGACGGACTTCGGCTTGCAGCAGGAAGCGGTTTTCCACCAGATAATGGCCGTCGAGCACTTCGGCGACCTTGATTTCCAGTTCGTCGGGGCGGATGTCGGTGAGGAAACCGAGGCTGCCACGGTTGATCCCGAGCACCGGAATATTGTGCTTGGCCAGTGCCCGTGCCGCGCCGAGCAGGCTGCCGTCACCGCCGACCACGATGACCATGTCGCAGACTTCGCCGAGCATCTTGCGCGACGAGGTTTGCAGGCCATGGCCCGGCAGGACTTCGGCGATGGTGTCTTCGAGAATCACATGCAGGTGACGATCGAGCAGGAAGCGTTTCAGTCGGCGGACGGTATCCAGCACCTGGGAGCTGCCCAGGCGACCGATGATGCCGATATTACGAAATTGCTCCATGGGACTCCTGCGGGGGACTGAGACGGCGAAAAGCACGATTATGGGCGAAAGCGCCGGATAGACAAAATCCTTTCAGCCCCGAGGATGCACCGGTGTTTGAGGCTATGCTCGCAAGATGATCCTATTTCCCGATTTGCTTCAGCTGCCCCACCAGTTACGCCACCCCGAGGTGCGCGATCTGGCGTGGGTGATCCTCGCCCCGCCGATGCTCGCCACGACCCCGTGGCCGCAGCGCCATCCGCTGGCGGGCAGCGACTGGGTCAGCGACCCCGAGCGTCTGGAACACTGGCTGCGCCAGCTCGACCGCGACAGTTACGGCCTGCTGCACTGGCTGTCCCAGGCCCGCACCCGGCGCCTGGGCCTGTATTACGAGCGGTTGTGGCAATTTGCGGTGGAACACGCGCCAGGCATCGAACTGATCGCCGCCAACCTGCCGATCCGCCGCGAAGGCCACACCCTCGGCGAGCTGGACATGCTGCTGCGCGACCGCGACGGCGTGCATCACCTGGAACTGGCGATCAAGCTCTACCTCGGCCCGCAGAACGGCGACGGCCATGACCCGGCGTCGTGGCTGGGACCGGGCTGTCATGATCGGCTGGATCGCAAACTGGCGCATTTGAGCGAACATCAGCTGCCGATCTCCGCGCGCCCGGAAAGCCGCGAAGTGCTGGCGGCGCTGGATGTCGGGCCGTTCAGTGCGCAACTGTGGCTTGGCGGATATCTGTTGTATCCATGGCCCGGTCAGTCGGTGCCGCCCAGCGGCGCCCACCCGCAGCATTTGCGCGGCAGCTGGCTGCATCAGAAAGACTGGCCGGCGTTTGTCGCCCAGCGCCCGGACGGACGCTGGCAACCCCTGCCCCGCCACGCCTGGCTGGCGCCGGCGCACTACCCGGCGGACCAGACGTGGAGCAATGGGCACTTGCAGGCCTGGCTCGATGAACTCGAACCGCTGGCCCCGGCGCAACTGATGGTGCGCCTGACCGAAAATGCCCGGGGTGAGTGGGAAGAAGCCGAGCGGCTGTTTCTGGTGTCGGATCTGTGGCCGAACGTGCCGGGGCAGAATTAAACCGACAACCGCACAGCCAGTGCGGCCAGCGTCACCAGCAACACCGGCACCGTCAGCACGATCCCGACCTTGAAGTAATACCCCCAGCCGATCCGGATATTCTTGCGCTCCAGCACATGCAGCCAGAGCAAGGTCGCGAGACTGCCGATCGGGGTGATTTTCGGCCCCAGGTCGCTGCCGATCACGTTGGCGTAGATCATCGCTTCCTTCACCACACCCGTGGCCTGGCTGGCATCGATCGACAGCAACCCGACCAGCACCGTCGGCAGATTGTTCATGATCGACGACAACAAGGCCGTCAGCACACCGGTGCCCATCGCCGCGCCCCACACCCCGTGACCGGCGAACACATCCAGCCACCCGGCCAGATAATCGGTGAGCCCGGCGTTGCGCAGTCCGTAGACCACCAGGTACATGCCCAGCGAGAAAATCACGATCTGCCACGGCGCCTCTTTCATCACCTTGCGCGTGGAGATCTTGTGCCCGCGCGCGGCAATCGCCAGCAACAGCGCCGCGCACACCGCCGAGATCGCACTGATCGGAATCCCCAGCGGTTCCAGCGCGAAACAACCGATCAACAGAATCAGCAACACCGCCCAACCGGCGTAGAACGTGGCCTTGTCGTGGATGGCGGTTTCCGGATGTTCAAGCTGTTCAGGGTCGTAGCTCTTGGGAATGTCACGGCGGAAGAACCACAGCAGCATGCCCAACGTGGCCGCGACGCTGACGAAGTTGACCGGCACCATCACCGCCGCATAGCGGTTGAAACCGATGTGGAAGAAGTCGGCCGAGACGATGTTCACCAGGTTCGACACCACCAGCGGCAGGCTCGCGGTGTCGGCAATGAACCCCGCGCCCATGACGAACGCCAGGGTCGCCGCCGGGGAAAAGCGCAGGGCCAGCAGCATGGAAATCACGATCGGTGTGAGGATCAGCGCCGCGCCGTCATTGGCGAACAGCGCCGACACCAGCGCGCCGAGCAGCACCATGAAGGCAAACAGCTTGCGCCCGCTGCCCCGCCCCCACCGCGCTACGTGCAGGGCGGCCCAGGCGAAGAACCCGGCTTCGTCGAGCAACAGACTGATGATGATCAGCGCCACAAAGGTGCCGGTGGCGTTCCAGATGATTTGCCACACCAGCGGGATGTCGCTCAGGTGCACCACACCGAAAATCAGCGCGATGATGGCGCCGAACGTTGCACTCCAGCCGACCCCGAGGCCTTTGGGTTGCCAGATCACCAGGGTAATGGTCAGCAGGAAAATCAGTGACGCAGCGAGCATTCGCGACAGCCTTCAATAAAAGGGGAAAGATTGAGCCACACCACAAAACCTGTGGGAGCGAGCCTGCTCGCGATTGCGGTGTGTCATTCAACTGATGTGCCAGCTGATACACCGCCATCGCGAGCAGGCTCGCTCCCACAGGGTCGATATCTTGTCAGAAAACTCAGTGGATCACTTCTTGTGCTGCGCCACCCACTCACCAAAAGCATTGATGAAACTTTGCAGGAACGGCTTCACCGATTCGTTCAGTTTGCCCGCCTCGTCGAACGCCGTGCCCGCGCCGCCCAGGTAGGCTTCCGGCTGCTGCATGCATGGCACGTTGAGGAAAACAAAGGACTGACGCAGATGCTGGTTGGCGCCAAAACCGCCGATGGCGCCCGGCGAAACGCTGATCACCGCCCCCGGCTTGCCGCTCCAGACACTCTTGCCGTAAGGCCGCGAACCGACGTCGATCGCGTTCTTCAAAGGCGCCGGCACCGAGCGGTTGTACTCCGGGGTGACAAACAGCAGAGCGTCGGATGAACCCACTTTTTGCCGGAAAGTGCTGTAGGCTGCCGGCGGTGAATCGCCGTCGATGTCTTCGTTGTAGAGTGGCAGATCGCCAATTTCGACAATGTTCAGCTTGAGATTGGCCGGTGCCAGTTCCGCCAGCGCCAGGGCGACCTTGCGGTTGATGGACGCCTTGCGCAGGCTGCCGACCACTACTGCGACGTTATAGACATTGCTCATTGGAAGACTCTCGACTGTCCGTGGGAGGAGCCAGTAGTTATAGATGATCCGACGACGATTCCACCAGACGCCGAAGGTTATTTCCCGCGTCTGGAATATTTTTTTCCTGTAGGAAAACTTACCAAGCTCGATGAAGGTCTACCAAGCCGCAAATCAAGCGTTTTATCTCCAGAGGTTCTAAGCAGATGGCAGCAGTACTCGTCGGTCAGTTCCATGCAAGAGATGCGGAAGGCCGCGTTTATTCCGTGCATGAGTTCCAGGAATCCAACCCGTCGGCAGACGGTTTCACCGGCACGGAGCCCGTTACCACCTACAAACTGGCGATTGGCGACCGCGTCAACAAGATCGACGACAACGAGTTTTTGCTGGTCCAGTCGGGCATCACCCTGATCCGCGAACCCGAGCCATCGGTCGCTTCATAACCGATCGTTATGAGCAGAAGTCATCCGCGCCGAGTTGGGGTAGGATTCAGCCACTGACCCCAACGGCCGGACATGGACTTCACGCATGCGTTTACGTCATATCGAAGTGATTCAGGCGCTTTTGCAGACCGGTCACGTGGGCACCGCCGCCGAATGGCTGCAACTACCGGCGCCCGAGGTCGAGGAGCGTTTGCGCGAAGCCGAGAGTCAGCTCGGGTTCATGCTGTTCGCCAGCGTACGTGGACGACTTCAGCCAACCCCGGAGGCCCGGGCGCTGCAAATCGAGATCGGCCACATCTATGAAGCGCTGGAGCCGGTGCAACGGCTGGCCAGCAGCCTCAAGCAATACCTCGCCCCACCCCTGCGGATCATCGGCACCCCGCCGCTGGCCCAGCAACTGCTGCCGCAAAGTCTCGCCGCCCTGCGCCGTCGCTTGCCCGACGTGCCCTGCACCCTGCTCAGCGAACCGACCCGCGACATCGTCCGCCACCTGCTGCTGCGCGACAGCGATCTGGGCCTGAGCCTGCACGACCCACAACACCCCGACATTGATTGCCAGCCACTGGCCCAGGGCAAGTTGCAATTGCTTGCGCCGCACGGCTGGCTGCAACCGAAACAGAAGTACATTTCGCTGCAGGATCTGGCCGGCCAGGCGATGGTCGGCCTCGAAGGTCAGGATCCGCTGAGCCCGGCCCTGGAAAACAAGCTCCAGGCCCTGCGCCCGGCGCCGACCATCCAGACCCGGGTGCAGACCCACCAGATGATGCGCAGCATGGTCGAGGCCGGCGAAGGCCTGGCGATCGTCGACCCGTTTACCGCCCTCGGCGCACGGGCGGGCGGTCTCGATGTCTGCCCGCTGTCGCCGGCGGTACCAGTCAGCCTCTATGCCCTGACCTTCAAACACACCGCGCCGTCAGCGGCGATTCAGACGCTGCTCGGGATCGTCACGGAACAAGCCGAGGCGATGCTGGCGAACTGATCGGATGCTCCAGCGGGTTATCGAACAATCGATACCAGAACAGCGCCACTTCGGCGGTGTTCGGATCGATGCCGCGATAACGCAGATGGTCGATGCCGCCGATCACATACCCGCAACGCTCATACAGGCGGCAGGCGCCGAGGTTGTTGTTCTGGGTTTCCAGCATGATCCCCGGCAGCTTTTTCTTGCGGCTCCAGAACTGCGCCACATCCAGCAAGGCCTTGGCCACCCCATGGCGCCGCGCCGGGGCGTGCACCGCCAGTTCATCGATATGGGCGAAGCCGTTCCAGTTGGTGCTGATCACCAGATGGCCGACCGGTTCGTCCTCCAGATACGCCATGAAAATCGCACTGTCGGCGGCGTCGCGAAAACTGCTGAACTCCTCCGGATCGATGCCGTAGCACTTGCGATACGGCACGATGGACGTCACGGCCCATTGCGCCACGGGCTTGCCGATTTCAGCCGCGCCGTAGGCAGCCACCTCGAAGCTGAAATCGCTGCCCCAGATATATTCGGCAAAACCCTCGTCGGCGACCCGCACCGACAGCCCCGGGTATTTCGGATTCATGACCGGTTGCATACTCGGAAAAGCCCTCATTCCTTGACGCAATCGACGGTGTATTGCCGCCCATTGCCCTCATCTTCGTGTTGCAGACCGTGCACATCGACCACGAACCCCGGAAACGTTGCGTCGAACGTGCGGGCAAACCTGAGGTATTCGATGATCGAGCGCGTGGATTCGGTAAAACGTTCGCCGGGCATGATCAGCGGAATGCCCGGCGGGTACGGCACCAGCATCACCGCCGCCACCCGGCCTTCCAGCTCGTCGATCGGCACCGCCTCGACTTCGCCGCGCACCAGTTGGTCGTAGGCATGGGCCGGTTTCATGGCGATTTCCGGCAGCACGGTGTACATGCGCTTGAGGTGTTTGGCGGTGGCGTTGGTGCGATAGCAGGCGTGAAGCTGATCGCATAGATCGCGCAGGCCCATGCCGCGATAGCGCACAGGATCTTCCTGCGCGACACACTTGAGGCAGGTATCGAGGCTGACGTTGGCGTCGTAGCTGCGCTTGAACTCCAGCAGTTCGGTCAGCAGCGTGCTCCACTTGCCCTTGGTGATGCCCATGGAGAACAGCACCAGAAATGAATACAGGCCGGTTTTCTCCACCACCAATCCGCGCTCCCACAGGAAACGGCTGACCACTGCCGCCGGAATACCCTTGTCGCTTAAAGCGCCGCCGGCGGTCAGGCCCGGCATGACCAGGGTGACCTTGATCGGGTCGAGCAGTACGTAGTCGTCGCTGACCTCGCCGAAACCGTGCCAGTCCGCATCGGGTTGCAGCAGCCAGTCCTCGGTCTGCACCCGGTCGATGCCCTCGACGCCCGGCGGCTGCCAGATCGAGAACCACCAGTCATCGGCGGCAATGTGCTGGCGCAGATTGGCCAACGCCCGACGAAAACTCAGGGCTTCGTCGAAGGTTTCCTGCAACAGCGAGCGGCCGGCCGGGCCTTCCATCATGGCCGACGCCACGTCCAGCGAGGCGATGATGCTGTACTGCGGCGACGTCGAGATGTGCATCATGAACGCTTCGTTGAACCGGTCGCGATCCAGCTGCCGCGCGCCGCCGTCCTGCACATGGATCATCGAAGCCTGACTGAACGCCGCCAGCAGTTTGTGGGTGGAATGGGTGGTGAACACCAGCGGACTGTCCTCGCTGCGCGAGGTGGCCATGCCGTAACGGCCGGCAAAGAATTCGTGAAACGCCGCATAGGCGTACCAGGCTTCGTCGAAATGCAGGACTTCGACGCTGTTGCCCAGGCTCTGTTTGATCAGTTCGGCGTTGTAGCAAAGACCGTCGTAGGTCGAGTTGGTGATCACCGCCAGTTTGACTTTCGGCTCGCGGCCCTTGGTCAGCGGGCTCGCATCGATCTTGGCCTGGATCGATTCGCGACTGAATTCACTGAGCGGAATCGGGCCGATGATGCCCAGCTCATTGCGTTCCGGACAGAGGTACAGCGGAATCGCACCGGTCATGATGATCGCGTGCAGCACCGACTTGTGGCAGTTGCGATCCACCAGCACCAGATCATCGCGCCCGACCATCGAGTGCCAGACGATCTTGTTGGCGGTCGAGGTGCCATTGATCACGAAAAAGGTGTGATCGGCGCCGAAATTACGCGCAGCTCGCGCTTCCGCCTCGGCCAGCGGCCCGGTGTGGTCGAGCAAGGAACCCAGCTCCGGCACCGAGACCGACAGATCCGAGCGCAGGGTGTTTTCCCCGAAGAACTGGTGAAACGCCTGCCCCACCGGACTCTTGTGATAAGCCACCCCGCCGCCGTGGCCGGGAGTGTGCCAGGAATAGTTGGAATCAGCGGTGTGCTGCACCAGCGCCTTGAAGAATGGCGGCAACAGGCCGTCCAGATATTTACGCGCCGCCCGCGCCACTTGCCGGGCGAGAAACGGCACGGTGTCTTCAAACAGGTAGAGAATGCCGCGCAACTGGTTGAGCTCGGCCATGGCATCGGCCGGGGCATTCTCCAGGGTGACTTGCTCGCCAAGGGCAAAGATCGGCAGATCCGGCGCCCGCACCCGGGCCAGACCGATCAGTTCGGCCATGTTCTGCAACAGATGGGAATTGGTGCTGGCGTCTTCGGCGGCGATCAGCATGCACGCCAGACCGTGATGGGTCGACGCCACCAGCCGGCCTTCGGTGTAGTCGGTGGCCGAAACGATACTGAAACCTTCCAGCTCCAGCTCTCGGGCGATTCCGCGGATGCGGTCACCGGCAACCGTGTCGGCCTTGATGTCGCGGTGGACGATCAATACCGGGAACTTCAGATCTTTGTACATGGGGCTCAGTGTCCTGAGGCGGCGGAGAGTGATCTGCCAATGTCCTCAGGGTAGAGGGTCGGAGCCGATGTGGCGAGGGTGGCCAGTTGTCAGTACTGCCAAAAACAAAGGATCGTCCGGACACGGCTTGGGTGTCCGGACGATCCTTTTTTGTATTACGCCTGGGCTTCGGCTTCCAGCAGCTGGGTCCACAGCGCCGGGGCGCCGGCGGACTTGGCGATGATTTCCAGACGCACCTGGTGTTCGGCCAGCTCGGCTTCGGTGGCGCGAATGATCCGCCCCGGCTGACGATCTGCCGGCAGACGACGGATTTCGGTGGCGGAGTTGTCCGCGCCTTCGCCCGTGCCATTGCCGTCGGAGGCGTTGCCGGCCAGCGACAGGCTGGTCTGGCCGCCGGTCATGGTCAGGTAGACGTCGGCGAGAATCTCCGAGTCGAGCAATGCGCCGTGCAGCTCACGGCCGGAGTTGTCGACGCCGTAGCGTTTGCACAAGGCATCGAGGCTGTTGCGCTGACCCGGGTGACGCTCCCGGGCCATCATCAGGGTATCGAGGATCGAGCAGTGCTGCGTGATGTCCGCGCGATCCTGCTGGCCCATCAGGGCGAATTCGTTGTTGATGAAGCCAACGTCGAACGCCGCGTTATGGATGATCAGCTGCGCGCCGTTGATGAACTCGAAGAACTCGTCGGCCACTTCGGCGAAACGCGGTTTGCCGACCAGGAATTCGTTGGTAATGCCGTGAACGCCGATCGCGCCCTCGTCACTCTCGCGGTCCGGTTGCAGGTAAACGTGAAAGTGCCGCCCCGTCAGGCGACGACCGATCAGCTCGACACAACCGATTTCGATAATCCGGTGGCCGTCGGTCACCGGCATGCCGGTGGTTTCGGTATCGAGTACAACGGATCTGGTGGCCATCAGTGTTCAGCTCTCAACGGGGTCAATCGTGCAAAAGCGGCGATGTTAACACGCTCGCCGGGAGTGTTTCAGTGGGAAGGATTCAGCTCTGCTTGTAACCGCGAACCTCATCCACCCCACGGTTGGCCAACTGGTCGGCGCGTTCGTTGCCGTGGTGGCCGATGTGGCCACGGACCCATTTCCAGGTGACCTTGTGGCGGTTGACCTGCTCGTCGAGCTCTTTCCACAGGTCGGCGTTTTTGACTGGCTCCTTGGCGGCGGTTTTCCAGCCGCGCTTTTTCCAGTTGGCCATCCACTCGTTGATGCCTTTCATCACGTATTGCGAGTCGGTCACCAGCAGCACTTCGCACGGACGCTTTAGAGCTTCAAGGCCGCGAATCGCGCCGAGCAGCTCCATGCGGTTGTTGGTGGTGTTGGCTTCGCCGCCCCACAGTTCCTTTTCGACGCCCTTGCACACCAGCAAGGCGCCCCAGCCGCCCGGGCCGGGATTGCCCTTGCAGGCGCCGTCAGTGAACAGTTCTACGCTATCGACGCTTTCGCTCATTGCCAGTCTATCCAGAAAAAATGCGTGGCCTCGCCGATCACGGATCGACAATGGCCGAGGCCGGGGATTAACCCGGCCATCAATAAAAGAAGGTTTACGGTTCGATGCGCCGGCGGTTGACCTTGGCCATCGGCAGCGGAATCAGCTTGCCCATCGGCTCGCGGCGTTCCTGCCGCACCGGACGCAGGCCGACCACGATCTTGCGCGCGACCAGTAAATAGAAGCCGCCGCCCGACAGTTGCCAGTCGCCGGCCTTGCGTTCCCAGCCGGCCAGACGGGCCTGCCACTTGGGTGACGCGAGCGGCGGACGATAGCACCCGAAGCGGCGTTTCTCCAGCGCGAAGCCCAGCAGGTTGAGCCAGTCCGCCACCCGTGACGGCGAGATGCAGCGCGCCTGACGCAACGCATCATGGGCGAATACATGGCGCAGCCCCCAGGTGCTCCAGGGGTTGATGCCGACGATCAGCAGATGCCCGCCGGGGCGCACGCTGCTGGCCGCTTCGCGCAAAAGGCCGTGGGGCGACAGACAGAAATCCAGGCCGTGCTGCAACACCACCACGTCGGCGGCGTGCTCGCTCAACGGCCAGGCCTGCTCTTCGCAGACGATCTCCACGCCCGGCAACGGCGCGCCGAGCCGCACATTGCGCTGCACCTGCGGCGCCGACGGCGGTGTTTCGGCGGACGGGCCGTAATGCACCAGATAGCCGCCGAAGAACCGCCCCAGCTCGTCTTCGAGCATGCGCCGTTCTTCGTCCAGCAGAAATTGCCCGAGGGGGCCGGACAGCCATTCACGGGCTGCACCGATCAGCGCGAGCCAGTCAGGATCGGCCTGAGCGAACGCTTTATCGATCATTGCATTCTCCAACACGCCAGGAACCTCTAAGATGCGCCAATGTTACCCGCTTGGCGAATTCGACGATGATACAGATCAGTGCCCTGCCCGCCTTCACCGACAACTACATCTGGTTGTTACAGGATCATGCCACCCAGCGTTGCGCAGTGGTCGATCCGGGGGATGCCGCCCCCGTGCAGGCGTGGCTCGACGCGCATCCGGGCTGGGTGCTCGGCGACATCCTCATCACTCACCATCACCACGACCATGTCGGCGGCGTCGAGACGCTGAAAAAGGCCACCGGCGCCACGGTCTACGGACCGGCCAGCGAAAGCATTCCGGGGCGCGACGTGGCCCTCAAGGACAACGACACAGTGCGCGTGCTCGGCTGGGACTTCGACGTCTACGCCGTGCCCGGCCACACCCTGGGACACATCGCCTACTACCATCATGGCCTGCTGTTCTGTGGCGACACCCTGTTCGCTGCCGGCTGCGGCCGTCTGTTCGAAGGCACGCCGCAACAGATGCACCAATCGTTGAGCCGTCTAGCGGCGCTGCCGGAAGACACGCTGGTCTACTGCACCCACGAATACACCCTGAGCAACCTGAAATTCGCCGCTGCCGTGGAGCCGGGCAACCGGGACATCGCCGCCCGTCTGGAAAAAGTCACCCAGCAACGCGCCAGCGGCGTGATGACCCTGCCCTCGACCCTCGCGCTGGAAAAGCTCACAAACCCGTTTTTGCGCACCGGTGAAATATTAGTTACACAAAAAGTGGACGAACGGAACGGCCCTCAAAACCGGGCGCCGAGTGAGGTTTTTGCGGCTCTGCGGGCATGGAAAGATACGTTCTAAGTGGCTCCCTGCCTGGTACAAAAATTCTGAATGGTTGACCGCAGGGGGTGCGCTTTCTAGAATCGCCCGACATTTTTGCCCGGAACTTACTTCCAGCCAATGTCGTCATCCATACGTAAGTCCGTCAATTCAGATGCTTTGACCCGCCTGGCGCAAGCCATCGCGGTGGCTGTCTCCGCCACACTGGCGGGCTGTTCCAGCCATGCTCCGCAGACTGAAGCGACACATACGCCGAACATTGCTGCGCGAGCCAAGCAGAAGCCTATCTGGTTGTCGGAAAAGCCCAGCCCGCAGGTGCCTCAGGACATCTGGGAGCGCATGCGCGGCGGTTTCCAGCTGCAGGAAGGTCTGGGCGTGAACCCGCGCATCGAGCAACAGCGCCTGTGGTTCGCCAGTAACCCTTCCTTCCTCGAGAACGCCGGCGAACGCGGCAGCCTCTACATTCATTACATCGTCGAGCGCCTCGAAGAACGCAACATGCCGCTGGAACTGGCACTGCTGCCGGTCATCGAAAGCGCCTACAACCCGATGGCCTATTCCCGGGCCGACGCGGTGGGCCTCTGGCAGTTCATTCCTTCCACCGGGCGTTACTTCAACCTGCGTCAGACCCGTTTCTACGATGGCCGTCGTGACATCACCGCGTCGACCACGGCAGCGATGGACTACCTGACCCGCCTGCACGACATGTTCAACGGTGACTGGCTGCTGGCCCTGGCCGCGTACAACGCCGGCGAAGGCACGGTCAGCCGCGCCATCGAGCGCAACGAAAAGCTCGGCCTGCCGACCGACTACTGGAACCTGCCGCTGCCGGCGGAAACCCAGGCTTACGTGCCAAAACTGCTGGCGCTCTCGCAAGTGGTTCTGACGCCTGAAGCCTATGGCGTGAACCTCAACCCGATCGCCAACGAACCTTACTTCCAGGTCGTCGAAATCAACCAGCGCATGGACCTGTCCAAGGTCGCGGCGGTGGCCAACATCGACGAAGACGAGCTGTTCCAGCTCAACCCGGCGTTCAAGCAGCGCACCACCATCGACGGCCCGCAGCACCTGCTGGTGCCGACCTCGAAGGCGCAACTGCTGACCGCCAGCCTGCAGACCATGCGTCCTGAAGAGCTGATCAGCCCGCGTTCGCTGAAACCGGTGTTCGAAGGCGCCGACCCGAGCGAGATCGCCCAGGCCAAGCGCGCCTATCGGGTCAAGCGCGGCGACAACCTCGGCTCCATCGCCAAGGCCAACAAGGTCGAGGTCAAGGACCTGCAACGCTGGAACAAGCTGACCGGCAAGAACCTCAAAGTCGGCCAGACCCTGGTCATGCGCGACACCACCCAGCCCACGCCTACCCGCAAGAGTGGCGGACGCATCAATACGGTCGTCGCTGCCAACAGCAAGACCAGCAGCAAGGCCAAAGACAAGGACGACAGCAAGCAGCAGACCCAGTACAAGGTCAAACGCGGCGACACGCTGTACGTGGTGGCCAAGCGCTTCAACGTCGAGATGCAACATCTCAAGCGCTGGAACCCGGGCGCCGGCAAGGCACTCAAGCCCGGGCAGATGCTCACGGTCTACCAGCCGCACTGACAAAGAGCCCCTGAATTTCAGGGGCTTTTTTTCGCCTGTCATTTTTCACCTTCGGATCAGGCAACGCCCACAATTAACCGCGCATTAAGCCCCTGTCTTTTTCCTGTCCATACAAGCTGTTACTGTACGGCCCACAAAGCCCAAGCCGCCTGGATCGGATCTGACTTGAAGCGTCCCCTCCTCCTGCTCCTGATCAGCCTGGCCTTGAGCTCCCCCGTCAGCGCGACGATCACCGAAAGCCACGGTTATGCGCAGTTCGGCACGCTCAAGTACCCGGCCAGATTTACCCACTTCGACTGGGTCAACCCGCAAGCGCCCAAGGGCGGCACCTTGCGGGTGATGGCGTTTGGCACCTTCGATACGCTCAATCCTTACACCTTCAAGGGCACCAGCCCGGTTACCACGGCGAATTTCCTGCAATACGGCATCAACGAGCTGAACGAGCCATTGATGGTCGGCACCGGGCAGTACGCGCCGTCGGGGGACGAGCCTGCCTCCAGTTACGGCCTGATCGCCCAATCGGTGGAGTACAGCGAAGATCGCAGCTGGGTGGTGTTCAATCTGCGCCCGCAGGCGCGGTTCCACGACGGCACACCGATCACCGCGTACGACGTGGCGTTCTCCTATCGCCTGCTGCTCAAGGAAGGTCATCCGCTATACCGCACTGCCCTGCAGGAAGTGCTCCGCGTCGATATCCTCAACCCGCAGCGCATCCGGTTTGTGCTCAAGCGCAGCGGCAATCCGTTGCTGATCCTGCGTCTGGGCGAGTTGCCGGTGCTGCCCCAGCACTATTGGAAGGGCCGCGACTTCAAGGCCACTACCTTCGAGCCGCCGCTGGGCAGCGGGCCGTACCGCATCACCTCGGTCACGCCGGGGCGGCAGTTGATTTTCGAGCGGGTCAAGGACTACTGGGGCAAGGACTTGCCGGTCAATCGCGGCAAGTACAACGTCGACCGCATGGAAGTCGAGTTCTACCGCGACAGCGATGTAGCCTTCGAAGCGTTCAAGGCCGGCGAGTTCGACATCTATATCGAGCATCAGGCGAAGAACTGGGCCAACGACTACAACTTCCCGGCGATCCGTCGCGGCGACGTGATCAAGGCGCAGATCCCGCACCAGATCCCGACCCAGAGCCAGGGTCTGTTCATGAACACCCGGCGCCCGGCCTTTGCCGATATCAAGCTGCGCGAAGCCCTGGGCCTGATGTTCGACTTCGAATGGACCAATCGCGCGCTGTTCAGCGATGCCTACAAGCGCACTACCAGCTACTACCCCAACAGCGAATTCAGCGCCGTCGGCCTGCCGGTCGGTCATGAATGGCTGATGCTCAAGCCGTACAAGGATCAACTGCCGGCGCGCCTCTTCACCGAACCGTTCACGCTGCCGCAGACCGATGGGCGCGGCATTCCCCGGGAAACCATGCGCAAGGCCCTGGCGCTGCTGGCCGAGGCCGGCTGGAAGCTTGACGGCCCGCGCCTGCAAAACGCCGCTGGCCAGCCGCTGCGTTTCGAGTTGCTGCTGGTCAATCCGAACCTGGAGCGAATCCTCCAGCCGTACATTGAAAACCTCAACAGCATCGGCATCGACGCGCGCCTGCGCACCGTGGATCGTGCCCAGTACAAACAGCGTCTGGATCAGTTCGATTTCGACATGATCCTGATGACCCTCAACCAGACTCTCAGCCCGGGGCTGGAACAGTGGCAGTACTTCCACTCCAGCCAGGTCGGGGTCAAGGGCAGCAAAAATTACGCGGGCATCGCCAACCCGGTGGTCGACCACCTGCTCGAGCAACTGCTCGCCGCCCGCACCCGCGATGAACAGATCGCCGCCGGCAAGGCGCTGGACCGCGTGCTGCTCTGGCAGCACTACAGCATTCCCAACTGGTACCTAAATTATCACCGTCTGGCGTACCGCAACCGGTTCGCCTTCGTCACCACGCCGCCCTATACCCTGGGCCTGAGCGCGTGGTGGCTGAAATCTTCGGAGAAAGATCGATGAAGCCTATCCGCGCCCTGCTCGTGCAGGCCAGCGGTCTGCTGTTCGCCGGGCTGGCCTTTGCCGCCCCGCAACACGCCGTGACCTTGTACAACGAGCCGCCGAAATACCCCGCCGACTTCAAGCACTTCGATTACGTGAACCCCGACGCGCCCAAGGGCGGGATCTTCCGCCAGGCCGGCTTCGGCGGTTTCGACAGCCTCAACCCGTTCATCAGCAAAGGCGTTCCGGCCGACGATATCGGCCTGATCTACGACACCCTAGCCAAACAGGGCCTGGACGAGCCGTTCACCGAATACGGCCTGATCGCCAGCAAGATCGAAAAAGCCCCCGACAACAGCTGGGTACGCTTCTACCTGCGTCCCGAAGCGAAGTTTCACGACGGCCACCCGGTACGTGCCGACGATGTGGTGTTCAGCTTCCAGACGCTGACCAAGGAAGGCGCGCCGATGTATCGCGGCTACTACGCCGACGTTGAGGAAGTGATCGCCGAAGACCCGCTCAAGGTGCTGTTCAAGTTCAAGCACACCAACAACCGCGAACTGCCGCTGATCCTCGGTCAATTGCCGGTGCTGCCGAAACACTGGTGGGCCGAGCGTGATTTCAACAAGGGCAACCTGGAAATCCCGTTGGGCAGCGGCCCGTACAAGGTCACCGAGGTGAAGGCCGGGCGCTCGGTGCGTTATGAGCGGGTCAAGGATTACTGGGGCAAGGACCTGCCGGCCAACCGTGGATTTTACAACTTCGACGTGATGACCACCGACTATTACCGCGACAACACCGTCGCGCTGGAAGCGTTGAAAGCCGGGCAGTTCGATTACTGGCTGGAAATGGCCGCTAAAAACTGGGCCAACGCCTACAACGTGCCGGCAGTGACCGAAGGGCGGCTGATCAAGGAACAGATTGCCAACAGCAACCCGACCGGCATGCAGGGCTTCGTCTTCAATCTGCGCCGCCCGGTGTTTCAGGACGTGCGGGTACGCCAGGCCCTCGGCCTGCTGTTTGACTTCGAATGGACCAACAAGCAATTGTTCAACGGCGCTTATGCGCGCACCCGCAGTTACTTCGAAAACTCCGAAATGGCTGCCACCGGCCTGCCTGATGCAGAACAGGTGGCGATCCTCGATCCGTTCCGCAGCCAGCTGCCGGCGCAGGTGTTCAGCGAAGCCTTCGAAAATCCGAAAACCGACGCCAGCGGCATGATCCGCACGCAACAGCGCGAGGCGTATCAGTTGCTGCAAGAGGCTGGCTGGAAAATCGTCGACGACAAAATGGTCGACGCGACCGGCAAACCGGTGGTCATCGAATTCCTGCTGGCGCAGACCGAATTCGAACGCGTGTTGTTGCCGTTCAAACGCAATCTCAGCGATCTCGGCATCGATCTGGTGATTCGCCGTGTCGACGTCTCGCAATACGTCAATCGCGTGCGCTCGCGGGATTTCGACATGATGGTCGGCAGCTTCCCGCAGTCCAACTCGCCGGGCAACGAGCAGCGCGAGTTCTGGATGAGCGCCGCAGCCGACAAGGCCAGCAGCCGCAACTCGATGGGCCTCAAGGACCCGGTGGTCGATCACCTGGTGGAGAACCTGATCAACGCCGATTCGCGCAAAAGCCTGGTGGCCCACGCCCGCGCCCTCGACCGTGTGCTGCAATGGGGTTACTACGTGATCCCGAACTGGCACATCAAGACCTGGCGCGTGGCGTACTGGAACCACATCGGCCACCCGAAAGTCTCCCCCAAGTACGACATCGGCATTAACACCTGGTGGGTCAAACCCGATGCGAAACCGGCGGTAGAAGTCGAAACCCAACTGCAAGCCGACCCTGTGGGCACGGAGTAATCAGATGCTGGCGTACATTTTTCGGCGACTGCTGCTGATCATCCCGACCCTGTTCGGCATTCTGCTGATCAACTTCGTGATCATCCAGGCCGCGCCCGGCGGGCCGGTGGAGCAGATGATCGCCAAGCTCGAAGGTTTCGAAGGCGCCACCAGCCGCATTGCCGGCGGCGGTGCCGAGGTGTCGGTGGCCGGCTCCTCCTATCGCGGTGCGCAGGGCCTGGACCCGGCGCTGATCAAGGAAATCGAGAAGATGTACGGGTTCGATAAGTCGGCCCCGGAACGTCTGTGGATCATGGTCAAGAACTACGCCCGGCTGGATTTCGGCGACAGCTTCTTCCGAGACGCCAAGGTCATCGACCTGATCAAGGAAAAGATGCCGGTGTCGATCTCCCTCGGGCTGTGGAGCACGCTGATCATGTACCTGGTGTCGATCCCGCTGGGGATCGCCAAGGCCACGCGGCACGGCAGTCATTTCGACGTCTGGACCAGTTCGGCGATCATCGTCGGTTATGCGATTCCGGCGTTCCTGTTTGCAATTCTGCTGATCGTGGTGTTTGCCGGCGGCAGTTATCTGGACTGGTTTCCTTTACGCGGCCTGACCTCGAACAACTTCGATGAGCTGAGCCTGGGCGGCAAGGTTCTCGATTACTTCTGGCACCTGGCGCTGCCGGTGACGGCGCTGGTGATCGGCAACTTCGCGACCATGACCCTGCTGACCAAAAACAGCTTCCTCGACGAAATCAACAAGCAGTACGTGGTCACCGCCAAGGCCAAGGGCCTGACCCGCCACCGCGTGCTCTACGGCCATGTGTTCCGCAATGCGATGCTGCTGGTAATCGCCGGTTTCCCGTCGGCGTTCATCGGCATCTTCTTCACCGGTTCGTTGCTGGTGGAAGTGATTTTCTCCCTCGACGGCCTCGGTCTGATGAGTTTCGAAGCGGCGATCAACCGCGATTACCCGGTGGTGTTCGGCACCCTTTTCATCTTCACCCTGCTGGGGCTGGTGGTGAAACTGATCGGCGACCTCACCTACACCCTTGTCGATCCGCGTATCGACTTTGCCAGCCGGGAGCATTGAGATGAACCTGTCCCCTCTCAACCGCCGGCGCTTCGAACTGTTCAAGGCCAACAAGCGTGGCTGGTGGTCGCTGTGGCTGTTCCTGATCCTGTTCGGCCTGAGCCTCGGTGCCGAGCTGATCGCCAACGACAAACCGCTGGTGGTGCACTACGACAACAACTGGTACTTCCCGGCTATCAAGCGTTACCCGGAAACCACCTTCGGCGGCGAATTCCCGCTGGAAGCCAACTACAAGAGCCCGTACATCCGCGAACTGCTCAAGGCCAAGGATGCGTGGGTGCTGTGGGCGCCGATTCCGTTCAGCTACCAGAGCATCAACTACGACCTGAAAGTCCCGGCCCCCGCCCCGCCGTCGGCGGACAACCTGCTGGGCACCGACGATCAGGGCCGCGATGTACTGGCGCGGGTCATCTATGGCTTCCGGGTGTCGGTGCTGTTCGCCCTGACCCTGACCGTGCTCAGCTCGATCATCGGCGTGATCGCCGGCGCCTTGCAGGGTTTCTATGGGGGCTGGGTCGATCTGGCCGGCCAGCGCTTCCTGGAGATCTGGTCGGGCTTGCCGGTGCTGTACCTGCTGATCATCCTCGCCAGTTTCGTCCAGCCGAATTTCTGGTGGCTGCTGGGGATCATGCTGCTGTTCTCGTGGATGAGCCTGGTGGACGTGGTGCGCGCCGAGTTCCTGCGCGGGCGCAACCTCGAATACGTGCGCGCAGCCAGAGCGCTGGGCATGCAGAACGGCGCGATCATGTTCCGCCACATCCTGCCCAACGCCATGGTTTCGACCATGACCTTCATGCCGTTCATCCTCACCGGCGCCATCGGCACCCTCACCGCCCTGGACTTCCTCGGTTTCGGCTTGCCGGCCGGCAGTCCGTCGCTGGGTGAGCTGGTGGCCCAGGGCAAATCCAACCTGCAGGCGCCGTGGCTGGGCATGAGCGCGTTTGCGGTGCTGGCCCTGATGTTGAGTTTGCTGGTGTTCATCGGCGAGTCCGCTCGCGATGCCTTCGACCCGAGGAAGTGACATGAATCAGGACAATCTGATCGAAATCCGCGACCTGGCCGTCGAGTTCGGCATCGGCGATCGCGTGCAACGGGTGGTCGAAGGCGTGAGTTTCGACATCAAGCGCGGCGAAACCCTGGCGTTGGTGGGCGAGTCAGGCTCGGGCAAGTCGGTGACGGCGCATTCGATCCTGCGCCTGCTGCCCTACCCGCTGGCGCGGCATCCGGCCGGCAGCATCAACTATTCCGGGCAAAACCTGCTGGAGCTGGGCGAAAAGACCATCCGTCACATTCGCGGCAACCGGATTGCGATGATCTTTCAGGAGCCGATGACCTCGCTCAACCCGCTGCACTCGATCGAGAAGCAGATCAACGAGGTGCTGGGCATCCACAAGGGCCTGACCGGCAAAGTCGCGACCAAGCGTACGCTGGAGTTGCTGGAGATGGTCGGCATCCCCGAGCCGCACAAGCGCCTCAAGGCCCTGCCCCACGAACTGTCCGGCGGACAGCGCCAGCGGGTGATGATTGCGATGGCGCTGGCCAACGAGCCGGAATTGCTGATCGCCGACGAACCGACCACCGCACTGGACGTGACCGTTCAGCTGAAAATCCTCGACCTGCTCAAGGAATTGCAGGCCCGATTGGGCATGGCGCTGTTACTGATCAGTCACGATTTGAACCTCGTGCGAAGAATTGCGCATCGTGTATGTGTCATGCAGCGCGGTTGCATCGTCGAACAGGCATCGTGCGAAGAGCTGTTCCGTTCGCCGCAGCATCCGTACACTCGGGAATTGCTTGGCGCGGAGCCCAGCGGAGGCCCGGCGAGCAATAAAATCGGGGCGCCGCTGCTTGAAGTCGAGGACTTGAAAGTCTGGTTCCCGATCAAGAAAGGCCTGCTCAAGCGCACGGTGGATCACGTCAAGGCAGTGGACGGCATCAATTTCAGCCTGCCTCAGGGTCAGACCTTGGGGATTGTGGGAGAAAGCGGTTCCGGCAAATCCACCCTCGGCTTGGCGATCCTGCGGTTGATCGGCAGCAAAGGTGCGATCCGTTTTGAAGGCAAGCAGCTAGACTGCCTGACGCAAAGCGAAGTCCGGCCGCTGCGTCGGGAGATGCAGGTGGTGTTTCAGGATCCGTTTGGCAGCCTGAGCCCGCGGATGTGCGTGAATGACATCGTTGGCGAAGGCCTGCGGATCCACAAGATGGGCACCGCCGCCGAGCAGGAAGCGGCAATTATTGCGGCATTGAAGGAGGTAGGTCTGGATCCGGAAACCCGGCACCGCTACCCCCACGAATTTTCCGGTGGGCAACGGCAGCGAATTGCCATAGCCCGGGCTTTGGTGCTCAAACCGGCGCTGATCCTGCTGGACGAGCCGACTTCGGCCCTCGACCGGACGGTACAGCGGCAAGTGGTGGAGCTGTTGCGTTCACTGCAAGCCAAGTACAACCTGACGTATTTGTTCATCAGCCATGACCTGGCTGTTGTGAAAGCGCTGAGCCACCAGCTGATGGTGGTCAAGCATGGCCAAGTGGTCGAACAGGGAGACGCGCAAAGTATCTTTGCCGCCCCCCAACATCCGTATACACAGCAGTTGCTGGAGGCCGCTTTCCTGGCACCAGCCACTGCGCAATAACCTGAAAGAGGAGCAACACATGGGTTTTCTCGCCGGTAAGCGCGTACTGATCGTCGGTGTCGCCAGCAAGCTGTCCATCGCATCCGGCATCGCTGCCGCCATGCATCGCGAGGGCGCTGAGCTTGCCTTCACTTATCAGAACGACAAACTGAAAGGTCGCGTAGAAGAGTTCGCACAGGGCTGGGGTTCGAGCCCTGAGCTGTGCTTCCCGTGCGACGTGGCCAGCGATGAAGAAATCGCCAAGGTCTTCGAAGAACTGAGCAAGAAGTGGGACGGCCTGGACTGCATCGTGCACTCCGTCGGCTTCGCCCCGGGCGACCAACTGGACGGCGACTTCACCGAAGCCACCACCCGTGACGGTTTCCGTATCGCTCACGACATCAGCGCCTACAGCTTCGTGGCTCTGGCCAAAGCTGGCCGCGAAATGATGAAAGGCCGCAACGGCAGCCTGCTGACCCTGTCGTACCTGGGCGCCGAGCGCACCATGCCGAACTACAACGTGATGGGCATGGCCAAGGCTTCGCTGGAAGCCGGCGTACGTTACCTGGCCGGTTCCCTGGGCCCGGACGGCACCCGCGTCAACTGCGTATCGGCCGGCCCGATCCGCACCCTGGCAGCTTCGGGCATCAAGAACTTCCGCAAGATGCTGGCTGCCAACGAAGCGCAAACCCCGCTGCGCCGCAACGTCACCATCGAAGAAGTCGGCAACGCCGGCGCCTTCCTGTGCTCCGACCTGGCGTCGGGCATCAGCGGTGAAATCATGTACGTGGACGGCGGCTTCAACACCACAGCCATGGGCAACATCGAAGAGTAATCTTCGCGCTGCAGATAAAAAGCCCGCCTGTTGGCGGGCTTTTTCATGCCTGCGATTCCAGACAACGGGCGAACAACTGTTGAATCGGTTGAGAACGCTGGCTGTAACGCTGCAAAACCACCATCTCCCGATAAAACGTCAGCTCTCCCAGTGCGATCACCCTCACCTTCAGCGGATGCTCCAGCCATAGCCCGGCCCTAGGCAACAACGAAACCCCGAGCCCGCACTCGACCATCTTCACGATCGCTTCCAGCTCATCCAGCTCAAGCGCTACCTGAACATCAATCCGCTGCTCTCGCAGAAACTTCGTCACCAGTCGTCCACCAAACGAGTTGCGGTCATAACGCACGTGAGAATGCTCGGTCAGCAGTTGCAGCGGATCATCGCCCTCGACCGTTGTCGGCACGATCAGCACAAACGGCTCGCGACGAATCACCTGCGCCGACAGCTCCTTGGGCAATTCGAACGGTGGCTTGATCATGATCGCCAGATCGACTTCCCCGGCATCCACCTGACTCAACAGGTTCAGCGACACGCCGGGCACCAGTTTCGGCTCCACGCCCGGCGCCTGTTGCCGCAAGCGCAATAACGCCTGCGGCAACAACCCGGTTTGCGCAGTCGCCACGGCGCCGATTTTCAGCTCACCGCGAAACTCGCCGACATCTTCGCTGATCGCCATGCGGCTGAAGGTGGCGAGCATTTCCTGCGCCATCGGCACTGCGCGCTGCCCTGCCGGATTAAGGATCGCCTGTCGCCCGGTGCGATCAAACAGGCGCACGCCCAAGGCCTGCTCCAGATTGCGAATCTGCGCGCTGACCGCCGATTGCGTCAGGCCGATATGCAGACCGGCGGCGGCAAAAGTGCCATGCCGCGCCACTGCCAGAAAGGTTTTCAGTTCACGCAGCATGGGCGCCTCGACTGATCGAAATAATTTGAGCTCGGCGCAAAAACTATCGTCTTTCAATCGAAAAGCACAGCGCTAGACTCAATTCACCCCAACCGTTATTAGAGACCGCGCCTATGTCACTCAGCCCTTTCCATCTGGCCATTCCGGTGTACGACCTCGCCGCTGCCCGGCATTTCTACCGTGAAGTGTTCGGACTCGAAGAGGGTCGCTCCAGCGATCACTGGGTCGACTTCAATTTCTTCGGGCATCAACTGGTGATTCACCTGGCGCCGAAAAACGCCTCACAGGAAGCCGCGCACACCAACGCCGTGGACGGGCACGACGTGCCGGTGCCGCATTTTGGTGTGGTGCTGGGGATGGAGGAATGGCATGCGCTGGCCGAGCGCCTTAAGTCACTGGGCACGCAGTTTGTGATCGAGCCGGGGATTCGATTTCAGGGACTGGTGGGCGAACAGGCGACGATGTTCTTGTTTGACCCGTGTGGGAACGCCCTGGAGTTCAAGGCGTTCAAGGATATCGGGCAGTTGTTTGCCAAGTGACTTATGGTGCCTTCACTGGCGCCATCGCCAGCAGGCTGGCTCCCACAGGGAATGCATTTCAAATTGTGGGAGCGAGCTTGCTCGCGATGAGGCCGGCACTAGCAGCGCTTCAAAGCCTGCTTGTGCGCATACATCGCCCCGTCCGCATCCGCCAGCAGCTTGTCCACGGTGTCATGGCGCTGCGGGTTGTATTCGATCTGGCCGACGCTGAAGCGAATCGCGTAACCGCGGTGCAACGTGGCATTGCGCTCTTCGAGGATTTCCTTGAGGCGCGCCATGATCGCCGTGGTTTCGACATGGCTTGAGCCGGTCAGCAGCGCCACGAACTCATCGCCGCCCAGACGCCCGACCACATCGCTCTCGCGAAAGGCGATGCGCAGCACATCGGCGAAATTCTTCAGCGCGCTGTCGCCCTCGGCGTGCCCATAAAGGTCGTTGATCTGCTTGAAGTCATTGAGGTCGAAAAACAGCAGCGTCGCCGGTTTTTCCAGGCGTGCGCAGGCGTCGAGCGCGTGTTGGGCCAGCATCTTGAAGCCGCGACGGTTGGACAGCAGCGTCAGCTCGTCCATGCTCGCCATCTGCACGGCCATCAGTTCCTGCTCGGCCATGCCGGCCAGATCACGCAGCAAGGCGCGCTCTTCGTCGTCGAGTTCACGGGGTTTGGTGTCGATCAGGCACAAGGTGCCCATCTTGTTGCCGTTGGGCACGGTCAGCGGATAACCGGCGTAGAAGCGGATGTTCGGGTCGCCGATCACCAGCGGATTGTCGTGAAAGCGTTCGTCCTCGCGGGCATCGCGCACCAGCAGCAGTTCGTCCTTGAGAATCGCGTGGCCGCAGAACGAAACGTCCCGCGGGGTTTCGGTGGCGTCCAGGCCCACGCAGGACTTGAACCACTGCCGGTCCTTGTCGACCAGCGTGACCAGTGCGATCGGCACGTTGAACAGACGCTTGGCCAGTCGCGTCAGCCGGTCGAAGCGCTCCTCCGGGGCGGTGTCGAGCAGTTTCAGATCCTGCAGCGCTTGAATACGGACAGCTTCATTGGCGGGTTTGCCGGGTACCAGCATCACACACTCCTTTGTCGTCGATGCAGTTGAGCGTAGACCGAATCAGCAATGACTCAACTTCTCATCCGCCGGCCACCGGACATGGCCCGCCTGCATCGGCCCACAGTTTGAACTGGGTCACGAAGATGTCATGCGGCACCGGCACCGGCGCGCGCCCGGCCCCGGGATTCCAGCCCCAGAGCACCAGTTTATCTTCGTTGACATGTTTGATCAGCGCGGCGAAGTCCCGGTCGCCGTTGCTGGCGCGGTCCTTGATCATCGCGCACAAGCGATCCGGCGGCAGGCCGATCCAGGCCATCTTGTGGGCGGCTGGCGGCAGGCTCCAGTGCGGCGCGCCCGGTGGCGCGTGCGGGCCGTAACTGGCCGGCGGATTGCTTTCGGCGTGGCAGGTCGAGCACGGCAAACCGGCGGCGCCCTTGCCGTCCATGCCGCGCACCACGCTCATGGCGTGGGGGATGCCAGCGTCGAACTGCAGCGGCGAATCGCCGGGAATGTGACAGTTCTGGCAGCGCGGGCTCTGGAAGACTTTTTGCACCGTGCCAAAGGCTTTCAAGGCTTCCTGATCGTCAGCGAACAGATCCGAGGCGTAACCACCCAGCCCAAGCAGAATCACCGTGCCCAACAACAGATGTCGTTTCATCTCACACCCCCGACAAAAGCAGCGGCAGTTCCCGCAGGCGCTGCCCGGTCAGGGCGAACACCGCGTTGGCCACCGCCGGCGCCGTGGGCGGCACACCGGCCTCGCCGATGCCGCCGGGTTTGTCGGTGCTCGGCACGATGTGCACCTCGACCACCGGCATTTCATTGAGCCGCAACACCTGATAATCGTGATAGTTGGACTGCACGACATGGCCGTCCTTGAGGGTCAGTTTGCTGTGCAGCGCCATGCCCAGGCCGAAGGTGATGCACGACTCCATCTGCGCCGCGATGCTCTGCGGGTTGACCGCAATCCCGCAGTCCACCGCACAGACCACCCGGTGTACGCGGATCGCCAGATTATCCTGGGACACTTCGGCCACCTGCGCCACGTAACTGCCGAACGATTCGTGCACCGCCACGCCCAGCGCATGGCCGTCCGGCAGCGGGGCTTTCCAGTTGGCCTTCTCCACCGCCAGATTCAGCACGCCGAGATGCCGGGCGTGATCCTTGAGCAGCGTTCGTCGGTACTCCACCGGGTCCTTGCCCGCCGCCGTGGCCATTTCATCGATCAGCGACTCCATGACAAACGCGGTGTGGCTATGGCCCACCGAACGCAGCCAGAGCACGTTGATCCCGGTGGTCGGCGAATGCAGATCGACCTGATGATGGGCCAGGCCCTTGATGTACGGGCTGTCCGACACGCCTTCGACCGACGTCTGGTCGACGCCGTTCTTGACCATGGTTTTCTCGAGCATGGTGCCAGCCATGATCGACTGCCCGACCAGCACATGCTGCCAGGCCAGCGGCATGCCGTCGGGGCCGAGGCCGATCTTCGCCTGATGCAGGAACATCGAGCGGTAATACCCGCCACGGATATCGTCTTCGCGCGACCACACGGTTTTCACCGGCATCGCGGCAGCCTTGGCCACTTGCACCGCTTCGGCGACAAAGTCCGAAGTCGGGTTGGCCCGCCGGCCGAAACCGCCGCCGAGAAATTCGGTGTGGATCTCCACCTGCTCCGGCTTGAGCCCTGTGATCTTGCCGGCGACCATCTGATCCAGCGTCTGGAACTGGGTGCCGGTCCAGATCTCGCACTTGTCGGCGCTGATCTTCACCGTACAGTTGAGCGGTTCCATCGGCGCATGGGCCAGATACGGCACGCTGTATTCGACGTCGATTTTCTTCGCTGCCTTGCCGAAATTGCCCTTGGCGTCCCCAGCCTGCGCCGCCGAAGTGCCTGGAGTGGCCGCCAGTTTGCGGAAACTCGCCAACAGCTTTTCACTGCTCAAATCAGCGTTCGGCCCCAGGTCCCAATCGACCTTCAGCGCATCGCGACCGAGTTTCGCCGCCCAGTAATGCTCGGCGACCACCGCCACACCGGTCGGCACTTGCACCACTTTGTGCACGCCGGGAATCGCCAGGGCTTCTGCGCCTTCGAAGGATTTCACCGTGGCGCCGAACGCCGGGGCGCGCGCGACCATCGCGGTCATCAATCCCTCGAACTGCACGTCCATGCCGAACTTGGCCCGGCCGGTGATTTTTTCCGGGGTGTCGAGGCGTTTGGTGGGTTTGCCGATGACTTTCCAGTCCTTGGCTTCTTTAAAGGTGATCGACTTCGGATCCGGCACCGGCAGTTGCCCGGCGGCGTCCGCCAGTTCGCCGTAGGTGGCGCGGTTGTCGCCGGCAATCACCACGCCGGACTCGGTGCGGATCGTCGACGGGGCCACGTTGAAACGCTTGGCCGCCGCTTCGATCAGCATCTGCCGTGCGGTGGCGCCGGCGAGCCGGTAGCGGTCGAATTCCATCCAGGTTGAAGTGGAGCCGCCGGTAATCTGCATCCCGCCGAAACCGGGCATGCCGTAATCGGCCGCCGAGGCCGGCGAGTGCTCGACGCGGATTTTCGACCAGTCGGCGTCCAGCTCTTCGGCGATCAACATGGTCAGGCCGGTCCAGATGCCCTGGCCCATTTCCGAATGGCCGAGCAGCACGGTGACGCTGTTGTCCGCCGCAATCCGCAGGAACGCGTTCGGCGCAAAGACCTTGCCTTCATTCTCGGCTGCCATGGCAAAGCGGTTGCCGCCGGGCACCACGAACGCCACCACCAGACCACTGCCAAGCACGGCGCTGCCCTTGAGAAATCCGCGACGGGATACAGGACTGTTCATCACTCACCTCCCCTCGCTCAGCCGATGTCGGCGGCGCGTTTGACCGCCGCGCGGATTCTTGGGTACGTGCCGCAGCGGCAGATGTTGCCGGAGAGCGCCTGATCGATATCGCTGTCGGTGGGTTTGGGGATTTTCGCCAGCAACGCGGCGGCGGACATGATCTGCCCGGACTGGCAGTAGCCACATTGCACCACGTCCAGTTCGGCCCAGGCCTGCTGCACCGGGTGCGAACCGTCGCTCGACAGGCCTTCGATGGTGAGGATTTTCTGGCCATGGGCGACGGCCGTGGCCGGGGTGATACACGAGCGCAACGGTGCACCATCGACGTGCACGGTGCAGGCACCGCACTGGGCCATGCCGCAACCGAATTTGGTACCGGTCAGGTGCGCGACATCGCGCAGGACCCAGAGCAACGGCATGTCCGCGGGGACATCGAGCTCCTGATCCTTGCCATTGATGTTCAAGGTCAGCATCGGGGACTTCCTCAGACTCACGGTGTTCTGAAGGGCACTGCTACGGCTCTTGCTGGCCGTGCGCGCCTCGGCTTATCCCTTTCAGCTAAGCGCATTTTGACCCGACGACCAGCCGCTGCGACCACCGGTCATGGATCTACAGCATCGCGGCCATACGTTGCGCCGTGGCCTTGGCCGATTGCGGGTTCTGCCCGGTCACCAGTTTGCCGTCAGTCACAACATTCGAGGTGAATGGCAGAAACGCCTTTTCGTAGCGCGCCCCGCGATCCTTCATCTGTTGCTCCGAGTCGTACGGTACTTTTTTCGCGACACCAGCCAGCACTTCTTCCATCCACGAGTAACCGGTGACCTTGCGCCCAGCCACCAGCAGGCTGCCGTCCGATAGTCGCGTGTTGAGCAACCCGCAATAACCATGGCAGACCGACGAAACGATCCCGCCGCGCTCGAAGATCTCCCGGGTCAGCCTTTGCAGGCCGGGGTCATCGGGAAAGTCCCACATCACCGCATGGCCACCGGTGAAGTAGATGGCGTCGAAATCCGCGCTGTCGATCTGCTCCGGGCTGGCGGTATTCGCCAGCAGCGCCATGCTCGCCGGATCGTTCAGCCAGGCCTTCGCCGAGCGGTCGAGCATCGGCCACTTCAGCGCCCGTGGCTCCAACGGACTTTGCCCGCCCTTGGGGCTGACCAGTTGCTGCTCAAAGCCTTTTTCCGCGAACACCTGCCAGGCATGGGTCAACTCCCCCAACCACAGCCCGGTGGGTTCGGTCGGATCGGCATAGTGGGCGACATTGGTCACGACATGCAGGATACGGCGGGTCATTTGGCAGCCTCTCTCTGAGTAACACCGGCCTGACCGAACGCCGTCAGCGGCACCGGCAGGTTGAGCACGATCTGCGCGTCCTTGATCACGTCCAGCCGCAGGATCCGCGTAGCCCCGAGGCCATCGAGCAACTGGCTCAGCGGGCCGCCGTTGCGATCCAGCTGCACATCGCGGGGAAACAGACGTTGGGCAAAGGATAGTGTGTTGCTCTGCACCACGCTCTGGTGCCACAGGCCATCGACCTGATGAATCATGGTGGCGGTGCTCATGCGCGATTGCGGCGTGACGTTTTTCAGGGTCGGCAGCGACGCTTTCAGCACCAGGTCCGGCAAACCCTTGGGCCCGTCGATGCGGGCGCTGACGCTGGTGCCGATGTTCACGTTGATGTCGGCGCGCCACTTGGGCAATTGATAGCCGTGCACGCCGCGCACACGGGCGATTTCGGTGTTCACCGGCAGCGCCAGCACATGGGCGGTGAAACTGCGTCGGCGCATGGCGTCCATCAGTTCTCGCGCGTGGGAGCCACGGGCGCCGGGGCGACGCACGACAATCGCCACGGAGACCTCGTCGTACGGGTCGTTGTCGCAAACCGAATAGGAGAAAAACGTCAGCGCCACCAGGCCGTAGCCGGGAAACGCCCGCAGCGGTTCAAGCGGCGCAGGCAAGGTGGCGCGCAGTCGGTCCAGCGGCGCCAGGAACAGCAACTGCACGCTGCCGGAACGGTAATAGAAGTTCGGCGCCCAGGTCGGCCCGACTCTCGACGCGACCTGCTGCTTGGGAATGCGCCGGAAGAAGTCGATGTTGCCGGCTGCCTTGTCCCGGGCCACTTCGTCGAGGTTGGGGTTCATCCGGAATCGGTCGTAGTAGCCGCCCTCCAGCACTTCGACCTTGTGCGTTCCGAATTCCACCTTCGTAAAGCGCTTGTTCATGTTCGCTGACCTTCTTGCTGATTGACCCGGCGGATGGCCGGTGAGCAAGACTCTAAGGTTCAACCAAACTTTAAGGTCAAGCGCACAACGGCTATGGCCCATCATTCACGCCAGCGATGACCGTTCGGAACTTGCTTGACCTTGAAGTGCACTTCAATCCTAGAGTTGATAACGCTTGTCATCACTCCCTTCGGGGTCACGTTCCGCATTTTCCAGGAGTCGCGAACATGGGATATGTCACAACGAAAGACGGCGTCGAAATCTTCTATAAGGACTGGGGCCCGAAAGACGCCCCGGTGATTCACTTCCACCACGGCTGGCCGCTCAGCGCGGACGACTGGGATGCACAGATGCTGTTCTTCCTCGCCCAGGGCTTCCGGGTCGTGGCCCATGATCGACGGGGGCACGGGCGTTCGAGCCAGGTCTGGGACGGCCACGACATGGATCATTACGCGGACGATGTGGCGGCGGTGGTCAACCATCTGGGGACGCAGAAAGCCGTGCATGTCGGCCATTCCACTGGTGGCGGCGAAGTGATTCATTACATCGCCCGGCATGGCGAAGATCGAGTACCCAAAGCCGCGATCATCAGCGCGGTGCCGCCGCTGATGGTGAAAACCGAGAGCAGCCCCGGTGGTTTGCCCAAATCGGTGTTCGACGATCTTCAGGCGCAACTGGCGGCCAATCGCTCGCAGTTCTATCACGACGTGCCGGCCGGCCCGTTCTACGGCTACAACCGCCCCGGCGCCAAACCTTCGGAAGCGGTGGTCCTGAACTGGTGGCGCCAAGGCATGATGGGCGGCGCCAAGGCGCACTACGACGGGATCGTTGCGTTCTCGCAGACCGACTTCACCGCCGACCTGAAAAGCATCTCGATCCCGGTGCTGGTGATGCACGGCGACGACGACCAGATCGTGCCCTATGAAAACGCCGGTGTGCTGTCGGCGAAACTGCTGAAAAACAGCACGCTGAAGATCTATCCTGGCTTCCCCCACGGGATGCCGACCACCGAAGCGCCGACGATCAACGCGGATCTGCTGGCGTTCATTCGCGGCTGATCATATCGGCCGGGGTCAGGCGCCCTGCCTGCCCCCGGCTATTCTTCGGCTCGCTCCGCTCGCTCGCGATCACGCACGTAGTGTCGGGACAAAGGAAAGTCCGGCAGCCACGATTCGCGACGCACCGTCCACAGCTCATAGGTGGGCTGGAACTGATCCGGTGCATCCAGCGCGCCCAGGCTCACCTCGACCTCATCGCCACTGCGGCCAAACACCGACGAGCCACAGCGCGGACAGAAATGTCGCCCCGCATAGTCATGGGTTTCGCCAGTAATCGTCACCGCCGCCTCGGGAAAGATCGCCGACGCGGCAAACAGCGCGCCATGGTGTTTGCGGCAATCAAGACAATGGCAAACGCCAACCCTGTAGGGTCGCCCCGACGCCTCGATCCGCACTTCGCCGCACAGACAACCGCCGGTCAATCGGTCCATGGGACACCTCGTCTGAAAATGGAATATCCGGTGAGTGAAAATAGCAGCCCACTGGGGGAACGCTTACAATCGTGGCCCATTAACACTACTCAGGCAGAACCGTTCTTTCATGGCGCTCGATCCTCTCACGATGCTCACCATTTCCACCGCCCTGGCCGCGGCGGCCGCCCTGTATCTGGCGGTCGAATGGCGCAGCATCCGCGAACCTTCCCTGCTGTTCTGGAGCGCCGGTTTCGCCACCATCACCGTCGGCTCGAGCCTGGCCCTGTTGCGCGCCAACGGTTATCCGCTGATCGGCATCTGGTTTGCCAACGGCCTGCTGGTGGTCGCGCACTGGCTGTTTCTGCTGGGGGTCGCGCGATTTACCCAGCAGCGCTTGTCGCGGGCCTGGTACTTGATGTTCCTGCTCTGGCTTTCGTTGCTGCTGTTACCGGAAGATCCGTCGTGGTCGAAGATCATGCTGATGGCCAACTCGCTGCTGGTGGCCGCGCTGATGCTGCGGGCCAGCCTGTTGCTGCGACCGCACGGCAAATCGTTGAGCGTCGGCGCAGTGCAGTTGCGTTATGTGCTGCTGATCCACGGCGCGTTCTATTTTACCAAGGCGATCATCGCGGTGATTCCCGGCACGCTGATCGATCTGGCGTCGTTGCGCGGCGAAATCATTCAGATATCCCTGGTCGAAGGCGCGATGGCGATCATGCTGATCGCGCTGTCGATGACCGGCACCGAGCGCTACCGCCGGGAAAAGCAGATTGCCGAACTGGCCGCCCGAGACCCGCTGACCGCGCTGTACAACCGCCGCGCCCTGGAAGTCCGCGCACCGCGTCTGCTCGATGAAGTCTCCAGCGCCCGCCCCGGCGCCCTGCTGCTGATCGACATCGACAACTTCAAACTGATCAACGACCTGTACGGCCACACCGCCGGCGACCGCTTGCTCATCGCCCTCAGCGAAATGATCCGCGCGGTGCTGCCCAAAGGCGCGCTGGCAGCACGGCTGGGCGGTGACGAATTCGTGATGCTTCTGGGCGATGCGTCCCACGCACAGATCATGGTGCTGGGCAGCGCGCTGCGTGAGCAGTTTCAGCAGATGACGTCCCAGACCTACACCACTCCGCAGGCCGTCACCCTGAGCATCGGCGCCAAGGTGTTCGATCAGCCGCCGGCCAGCCTCGCGGCGTTGATCGAACAGGGTGACAGCGCGCTCTACGAATCCAAGCGCGGCGGTCGCAACCGGATTCAACTGGCCGACTACACCTGACCTATCCTTGCCTGCATCCCGCGATCCCGGAGCCCGTCATGTCCTCGCCTGAATCCACCCTCCTCCAGAGCTGGCACCACAACGCCCGGGCCTGGACCGAAGCCGTGCGCAGCGGCGCCATCGAGAGTCGCCGGCAGGTGACCGATCAGGCCATTCTGCTGGCCATCATGGGGCGCCAACCCGAACGCGTGCTCGATCTGGGATGCGGCGAAGGCTGGCTGTTGCGGGCGCTGGCCGAGCGAGGATTCGAGGCGGTCGGCGTCGACGGCGATGCGACGCTGGTCGAGGCCGCGCGGGTGGCCGGTTCATCGCCCGTGCATGTCGCCAATTACGAAGATCTGGTTGAGGCGAAGGTCGACATCGGCCGTGATTACGACCTGATCTGCGCCAATTTTTCCCTGCTGCATCAGGACATCATCCCGCTGCTCGCGGCGATGAATGCCCTGCTCGTGCCCGGCGGTGCTGTGGTGATCCAGACGCTGCATCCTTGGTCGGCCGCAGCGGGCGATTATCAGGACGGCTGGCGGGAAGAAACCTTCGACGGGTTTCAGGGCGAGTGGTCGCCGATGCCATGGTATTTCCGCACCCTGTCCAGTTGGCTGAATGCGCTGGACATGGCCGGCCTGCAATTGACCGGCCTGCGCGAACCGCAGCATCCGCAAAGCCCGGTGCCGCAGTCGTTGTTGATGATTGCCGAGCGTCGCAGTTAAAACGCTAGAGCCTCGGCTTGAGCAATATCCCGGTGTAATGCCGCAAAAACAGCGCGAACCCCGCGCACCAGAGCACCACCGACAGCCCCAGCCCAAGACTGGAAAACGGCACCAGCAACACCCGGCAACTCGCCGCGATCAGCACCAGCGAAAAGCCCAGCACCATGCCTTTCGATGGCTGCAACAACCGGCCGGTGTGCCCAAGACTGACCCGCGCGATCATCGCCAGAATCAACCCGCCCACCCCGCCGACCGCCAATGCATGGGTCGCCAGGCTTTGCTGGCCGATCAATCCCAGATGCCACACCGCCATGGCCCAGATTGCCAACGCCATCCAGGCGTAAGCCAGGTACAGCGACCAGAGCAGCGGCACGCGCCACATCCCGCGATCATGCCAGCGGATCAGCCGCATCAACTGCAAACTGCCGGTCAGCAGGAACAGGCTCGCCAGCCACGGTCGTGGCGAATCATTGAGACCGGCCGCAAAAGTGACGGCGGTCAGCAGGCTGCCGATCAACAGCAAACGTGTTAACAGTGGGTTGACGACCGGTGTCGGCGGACGGTTCAAGCCGCGCTGGATAAAGAACGGAATCACCCGCCCGCCAATCACGGTCATCAGCGCCGCCACCAGCCACAACGCGCCCAACACACCCTGGCGTTGCAGGCCGGCGTCGTCGTTGTACAGGCCGATCAAAGTCAGCGCCTGACAACCGGCCATCAACCCCAGCACCAGCACAATCGGGTAGTTATCGCGTTTGCGCGCTGCGACCAGATCCCGTCCCAGCATCACCACCAGCAGCGGCAGAAAACCCCATTGCAGCGCCAGAATCAGCCCGGTCGGCAACGGCAGCCACCAGGCCAAACGCCCGAGCAGCCAGACCGACACCAAGGCTATCAACGCCCCGCCGCGCACGCCGGGAATGCCGGTCCAGTTGGGCACCGCCGTCAGCAGAAACCCGGCAACGATTGCCGACGCAAAACCGAAAGGCATTTCATGTCGATGCCAGGCAAGCATGCCGCCCACCGGTTGCAAATCAAACCAGTGGCCGTAAAGCCACAGGCCCCAGATCAGGATCGCCAGCGCGGCGAATCCGGCCCCGGCCAGAAACAGCGGCCGAAAGCCCAGGCTGAACAGCGGTGCATCGGCAAGTCTGCGCATGTTCAAGCCACCACGGCGGCGTGATGCTGGCCCAGCCGATATTGAGACAGGAGCCGCATCACGTAGCCGATTTTCAGCAGTGTCGGGCCGATGATGGTCATGGCATGCATCGCCACCAGCAGCGCAATCGGCATGTGGCCCTGATAGAGGTAGGCGCCGTAGATGCCTGCCAGCAACATGACCAGACCGGCGACGAGCACTTTGCTCGACAGGTGCAGAACGTTCAGCGGACTTTCGAAGAAAGCGAACATGGTGGCGTACTCCTGATCGGTTCAGTGGGTACGCTGGATGTATCAACTCTCGTGCCAGATTTTTACCCCAGCAAAATCAGCAGGTTGAGGATTACGTAGTCAATCAGACCTCACACCGAATTAGTCATAACGACTAACCAAGAAGTCAAACAGACTACAAATCAGCTTCCACACCCGGCAACCCTCCCAAAAGCAAACCAATATCATTTGCGCAGCTTCGACCCATTTGCTTTAATCGCGACCCATTCTTATTTGGACCGCTGACAACGGTCGCCCTGGACGCTTGCTCAGAATGACGGTCGCCGACACCTCTCTCGTGCAAAACCTCTACGTCAGCCATCACCGCTGGCTGCACGAGCTATTGCGTCGACGCCTGAGCAACGCGATGGATGCCGCCGATCTGGCGCACGACACGTTTATCCGCGTGCTCAAGCGTCCGCAGGCGTTCAACTGTGAAGTCCACGAGCGCTCGCACCTGGCGACCATCGCCCGCGGTCTGTGCGTCGATCACTGGCGCCGCCGGCAACTGGAACAGACCTGGCTGGAAACCCTGGCCAACCGCCCGCCGGCCCTGCAACCGTCGCCGGAGCAACAGGCGATCATCGTCGAGACCCTGCACGAAGTGGACGCCATGCTCGCGCGCCTGCCGCAACGGGTCAGCGAAGCGTTCATCCTCGCCCAACTGCACGACATGCCTTACCGGCTGATCGCCGAACAGATCGGCGTCAGCGAGCGGATGATCAAGAAATACCTGGCCCAGGCGATGATGCATTGCGCGATCCTCGAGGCCGAACTCGACGGCCTGCTGATTGAGTAAGGCCATGAACCGACTCAGTCACGCCAGCCTCGAACAGGCCGCGCAGTGGTACGTGCAACTGCACGACGAACACGTCGCCGACCACGAACGCCAGCGCTGGCAGGCCTGGCTGGCGCAAAGTGACGAGCATCAGCAAGCGTGGCGCTACGTGGAACGGGTCGGCCAGCGTTTCGCGCCGTTGCAGGGCGAGAACGAGGCCCATGCCGTCAGCCACACCTTGCGTAGCAGCCCGCGCGCCTCGATCAGCCGTCGTCAATCGCTCAAGGGCCTGTTGATCCTCGCCGCTACCGGCCTCAGCGGCTGGGCCGCATGGCGCGGCACGCCGTTGCCGGGCACCATCGAACGCCTCAGCGCCGACCTGTCCACCGGCACCGGGGAGACCCGCGAAACCACACTCGCCGACGGCAGCCGGATCTGGCTCAACGCCCTCAGCGCCCTCGACGTGCGCTTCGATGCCACGCAACGGCTGCTGCAACTGCGCGCTGGTGAAGTGCTGATCGACACCGCGAAAGATCCGGGCCGCGCGTTTCTGGTGGACACCGTGCATGGCCGGATGCGCGCCCTCGGCACGCGATTCAGCGTGCGTCATGACGATCAGCAAACCGTGCTCAACGTGTTCCAAGGCGCGGTGGAAGTGCGCAACCACAACGATCAGATCGAAGTGGTGCAGGCGGGTCGGCAACTGGCGTTCAGCGCTCAGCAACTGCACGCCACAACTCCGGCCAATCCATCCCGCGAAGCCTGGCGTCAGGGCTTGCTGCTGGCGGACAACCTGCCGCTGGGCGATTTGATCGAAGAACTCAGCCGCTATCGACCGGGGCATCTGCATTGCGATCCGGCCGTTGCGCGGTTGCCGGTGATGGGTTCGTTCCCGCTCAAGGACACCGATCAGGCGCTGCGATTGCTCGAGGCGGCGTTGCCGATCCGGGTCGACAAGACATTGAGCTGGTGGGTAAACGTCGGGCCCAGAGGCTGATTATTTTTCATTTCACGGTTCCCTTTTGATCGTCTCGTCCGGTTGATCCTCAGTAGCCCCTCTTCTGCCTTCGGGAACTCCATGCTGCGCTCCACGTTTGCCCGCACCCGTTTCACCCTGGCCCTGGCGTGCGCCATGCCGGGGCTGTGCGCGCCGAATGCCGTGGCCGAAGCCCTGCGCGCAGCAACCCATCGCTACCACATCGCCCCCGGCCCGTTGGTCAGCGTCCTCAACCGTTTTGCCGAACAAAGCGGCGTGTTCCTCGCCGGCCACAACGACCTCGCCGCCGACAAGCGCAGCCCAGGCCTGACCGGCGACTTCACCGAACAACAAGCCCTGCAACGCCTGTTGCAAGGCAGCGGCCTGCAAGCCCAGGCGCAGAGCGCGGGCGGTTACGTGTTGCGGGCCGCGCCAGCCGGGCAAAACCCGCTGGAGCTGGACGCCACCACCGTCTCCGGCCGACAGCTCGGCGCCATTACCGAGGGCACCGGCGCCTACACCACCGGCTCGACCGCATCGGCCACCGGCCTGCCCTTGTCCCTGCGCGAAACCCCGCAGTCGGTCACCGTCATCACCCGCCAGCAACTCGACGATCAGGGCGCCACCGGCATCGCCGACATCCTGCGCCGCGCGCCCGGCATCAGCGTGCAGAACTACGACAGCGAGCGCTGGGAGTTCTCCGCCCGAGGCGCGCCGATCACCAACTTCCAGTACGACGGGGTCAACACCGACTACGACGGTGTTTACGATTACGGCACCACCAGCACCGACATGGCGCCTTACGACCGGGTCGAAATCATCAAGGGCGCCACCGGGTTGATGACCGGATCCGGCGACCCTTCGGCCACGGTCAACCTGATCCGCAAACGTCCGACCCCGGCATTCAAGGCCTCGCTCAGCGGCACCGTCGGCTCATGGGACAACTACCGCAGCGAAGCCGATATCGCCGGGCCGCTGACCGACAGCGGCAACCTGCGCGGGCGCTTCGTCGGCGTCCATCAACAGCGCAGCGCCCATGCCGACCACTACCAAAACACCCGGGACATCGCCTACGGCATCCTCGAAGCCGACCTCAATCCGGACACCCTGCTGACCGTCGGTTTCGATCAGCAGAACACCCGCTCGCGCGGCGCCAGCTGGACCGGTTTCCCGATGTTCTACAGCGACGGTTCACGCTCCAATTTCTCGCGCTCGTTCAACCCGGCCACCGACTGGAGCCGCCGCGATTTCACCAACCAGACGCTGTTCGCTTCCCTCAACCGGCAACTCGCCAATGACTGGACGCTGAAGTTCAGCTACGACCGCAAACACCGCCAGCACGACACCCTGCTCGGCTCCGCCAGCGGCGGCAATCCCGACCCGGTCAGCGGCGACGGCATGTTCCTGTACATGGGCAAATTCAAGGGCGACGAAGTTCAGGACAACATCGACCTCAACCTCAGCGGCCCCTTCAGCCTGCTCGGCCGCGAGCACCAGTTGATCGCCGGTTTCATGTCGATGAACACCCGCCAGGACATCCCGGTCTACGGCTCGGTCTACCCGGCGCTGAACGGCAGCATCTTCGACTGGCGCGGCGAGTTTCCCAAACCGGACATACCCCAGGTCGGGCGTGACCACATCGAACAACGCCAGACCGGCGCCTACCTCGCCACCCGCCTCAAACCCACCGACAATCTGGCGCTGATCCTCGGCGGCCGGGTCAGCGATTTCACCGCCCGCGACCACCTCGATTACAGCGACCCGAACACCCCGGACGTGCGCGACGGTTATCGCCAGACCGGCGTCGTCACACCCTACGCCGGCGTGGTCTACGACCTCGACGAAACCTGGTCTTTGTATTCCAGCTACACCCGCATCTATCAGCCGCAAACCAGCAAGGACGCCTCGCGCCACGTGCTCGACCCGGTGCAGGGCAACAGCCTGGAAGCGGGAGTGAAAGCCGGGTTCTTCGACGGTCGGCTCAACGCCAGTTTTGCGGTGTTCCGCATCGAGCAGGACAACATCGCCGAATACGTCAGCGGTTTCGACAGCCAGTCCGTCTACCGCGCCGTGCAGGGTGCAACCACCAAAGGCTTCGAATTCGAACTGGCCGGCGAGCTGCGCGAAGGCTGGAACCTCTCCGCGGGCTACGCCTTCAACCACACCCGCGACGCCAACGGCGACCCGGTCTACGGCGCGATCCTGCAGACCACCGCGCCCGAGCAGATCGTGCGGGTGTTCAGCAGCTATCGCCTGCCGGGCATCCTGCAAAACCTCACCGTGGGCGGCGGCGTGAGCTGGCAAAGCGAATTCTTCGGCAACGTGTTCCAGCCCGACCCCGCCGGCAGCGGCCAGAACGTGCGCATCACCCAGGACAGCTACTACCTGGTGGACGCCATGGCCCGCTACCGTTTCAACCAACACCTGAGCACCACGCTCAACATCAAGAACCTGCTCGACAAGACCTACTACACCGGCCTCGGCAACTTCGGCACCGGCTTCTATGGCGAACCGCGCAGCGTGCAGTTGAGCACACGCTGGGATTTCTGAGATTCGCCAACTTGTCGATCTACGGCAGCACCGCTCGACTACAGACTGACTACGCTGTAATCCAGCGTGTCTAACCTGCCGAGGATGACTGCCATGCAACGCTTTCAAAAGCTGACACCGTGCCTGTGGTTCGACGATCAGGCCGAAGCTGCAGCGAAGTTCTACTGCTCGATCTTCGATCACTCGAAAATCACCGCCCTGACCCACTACAGCAAGGTCGGCCAGGAATTCCACGGCCGCCCCGAGGGCTCGGTGATGACCGTCAGTTTCGAACTCGACGGCCACACCTTTACCGGACTCAATGGCGGGCCAGTGTTCAAGTTCAATGAGGCAATTTCGTTTCAGGTCAATTGCCAGAACCAGGAAGAAGTCGACCATTTCTGGGGCAACCTCAGCGCCGGCGGGCCGGTGGAGGCGCAGCAATGCGGCTGGCTCAAGGACAAGTTCGGCGTGTCGTGGCAGATCGTGCCGGTGGCGTTCATGCACATGATGACCGACCCCGACCAGACCAAGGCACAACGGGCGATGCAGGCCATGTTCGGGATGAAAAAACTCGACATCGCCGAACTCGAGCGAGCCTTCGCCGGGCAGAGCTAATACACTCGGGCACTGGCCTGCCGAGAATCCCAACGATGAAACACGCTGCCGCCAAGAACCCCGAACAAGCCCCGCGCTTCTGGCGCGACGACGCCCTGCCCTTCATCGAAGCGCGGGCCATCGCCGATGGGCGTGAGGTCTGCTATTCACGGCACTCCCACGCGCACTTTTCCATCGGCGCGATCACCGCCGGGCGCAGCACTTACTTGCATGAGCAATCCTCGTTCGAAGTGGCGGCCGGCACCGTGGTGCTGATGAACCCGGGGGACGTGCACGCGTGCAACCCGATCGATGATCAGCCGTGGTCGTATTTGATGTTGTATGTGGAAACGCCGTGGCTGACGGATCTGCAGCATCAACTGGGGTTCAGTGCGGAACTTGAGTTTCGGCGGTTTTCCGATACCCATTTGAATGATGCCCGCCTGTTTCGCGACTTGAATGCGCTATACGGCGTGTTGGTCGACGAACAGCAAGACGTGCTGCGCAAACAGAGCGCCGCCGTGGAGTTTTTCAGCGACCTGCAACTGCGCCTGAACCCCATCGAGCAACCGTTGCGCGAGCCAAACTTCAAACTCGAACGCGCCGCTGACTTTATCCGCCAGCACTGCACAGACCTGCTCAGCCTTGACGACATCTGCGCCGCTGCCGAGCTGTCACCGTCCTACCTGATCCGCGCCTTTAAACAGCATTACGGCATGACGCCTCATGCGTTTGTGGTCAACCAGCGCATTCAGTTTGCCCGAGAGTGTCTGCGGCGCGGGCAGTTGATTGCAGATGTGGCACTGGAGGCCGGGTTTGCCGATCAGGCGCATTTTCAGCGGGCGTTCAAACAGCATCTGGCGGCTACGCCGGGGCAGTATCGGGGGTGAAAGCAAAAACGGCCTGCAATGGGCCGTTTCGGTTTAATTCTACATACCCGGAAAGATATACATATTTATCGCCAACAGTGCTTCAGGCCTTTAAAAACAGCCACCCCTCTCATTCACGCCACCACAAAGAAACACTTCGAACATTAATCCACGCCAACTTTTCGCCTTGGCGCCTTACTCTAAAAACCTGTCTACCGCACAAACACGACAATCAATAAACAACCACCACATTTCATTTATTTCGCTACCAGAGAATGGATTCTGAATCATGAAGCCAATAGACAACTATGCTTACGACTCCAAAAACACACTTCAGAAGAAGACAGTAAGCCAGACCATTACAAACTTTATCGGTGATAAATACGCCATTGAACGTCTTGGTTGGAAATATAACGAAATCCTTGTTCCGTGCGTGGAGGACAGCGCGTTCGACCAAATACACCGCAGCGGCAAAATCTCGCTTTCCATACTTCTGCGCCACGACGACTTTCACTTTGTCCGCGCTCGCCGCAAGATCCCGGACAGCGCGATATTTCTCCTGGATGAAAATGGCCGACTCTACTTCAGCCATCGAAACATGGTCTCCAGTAACGACCGGCCCGCTACTCCGTTTGTATCTCTGCAGGAGATCACCGCCGATGTCGCGGGTCTGGCGGATTTCGACGACAACCTTCCGCTATTGGCCAAGGTCGCCGCCTCCAGTGGCGGCTGGATCATTACGGGAGACGAAGTTACGGTCGGCCAGTGGCTGCGTTTCAACGGGCTGCAAGTGCCGGACAACGAACAAGACACCCGCAACCTGCTCGATCTTTTGAACTTTTCGACATTGCCCGAGCCACCGAAGTACGGAAACTATTGGCAACTTCTGGACGCACCCGACGAGTCGCCGTTCAAACTTGAGGGAAACAACCGGGCAATCATTCTTGATCTGATACAAAGTTGTACGCTGGATTTTGAGGCCATCGTCAATGGCCTCGGCAGACGAGTGCAGATTGAAGGCACGCCGGGCGATGGCGCTATAACCAGCACGGACTATCGCCTGCAGCAATTGATCGAAAGTGCGGCATCCCGGCACGGACAGTACTATCTTTCCAAACTTGGATGGCTCACTGAAGCAGCCGCAAAACAACAATCGACTGAACTCATGGAGCAACTGGCGGTTGCCGTGATACTGCTTGACCTGGACCCGGCGCTCGATATTGCCAACACCCACTTCGCCGGTTTCGACCTGTATTCCAAAGGTTACTTCAAACAGCGTCCGGCCCAGGTTCGAACAGATCTGGAAGCGCATCTGATCAAGAACCTTCACGTCGAACCCTCGCTTGCCCCACTGGTGACGCAGATGATTCTGGCAGGCATGGCGCCGGAGTATCTCTTCACCGACTGGCCGTCCAGCCTGCAGATGGGGACGCCGGCCTGGGTGATCGCTACGCAGGCTGTGCATCTGGTCGAAGCACTGGTTCCCGGCACCAGCCGCAAAATGACCTATCAACATCTGATGGGATTCAGCCAGTCGACGAAATCCCTCGCGCCACTGGCAGCTTTGCAAGCCGAAGGCTCGGTGGATCCGGTGGTGACCTGGGCCTGGATGAACGGCCTCATCACGCGAGATGCGCAAGGCAATCTCGACGCAAAAGAAATCGAGCGCGCCACGCTCGAATACGATCAATACATCGCCATGATGCTGGAAGCCGCCGAACGGTTTTCCAGGCCGTTGCCCGATCGCATACAGCTCGCATTGCAAGAATTGAAGTCCCAGGAACGGGATTGTGACCCCGATGAACTGCTGGTCAAACATCGCGGCAGTGGCGGTGGCGCGGGCCGTAAAGTGTCGGTGCTGGACCTGTACATGGGTGACGAGCTTCACACCAAGGACTGGGATCGCCTCAAAGGCACCAGCATCTATAAATCCTTTCCTGAACTGCCTTTTCTGTTTCCCGTTGCCGACCTCTACGAAACCGCGACCTCCAGTCACTTCGACGCCGTTCTCGGTGGGCTGGCGCGCAACATCCAGATCGCCATTTCACAGGTGCTCCCGGAGGATGCAGCGTCCATTGAATACGGGGCGATCGGTGTCTATTGCGTTCAGAAGATGAACTACAAGCCAGCACGAACCAACGGTCGCGGCGCCGTCAGCCCTGCCAGATATATTCCGGGAGAAACCGGGCGTTATGGTGTCATTCTCTGCGTACAACTCGGTTACGCCATCAAATGCTTCGAGCTGTTTGCGCTCCGGATGGAGTGTCGGTACAACCCGGAGCTTGAAGCATTCTTCGAGCCACTGGTTTCCGGAAGCTTCTTCAAGCTCGACACTCGATTCAGCGATCAGGAAGAGCTTGAAAAAGCCCCCGTTGATCTGCAGGCCTACCTGCAAAACGTCGCCCCCAGGGCCAGCATCAAATCCAGAATTCAGGTGCGCAAGATCGGTGTGCTGGAAGCGCCCCGCGAGCGCAGCGATGGCACACCTCTTTATCGCTCTCCTCGCATGGAAATCCTGAGCCGGATGATCGCCGAAAAAAATCCGTACATCACCGAGCAGGAAATCCACCAACTGGGCCTGCAGCAAACCGTACGGGAGAAGGCGATTGAAAAGACCGATGCCATCTTCAACATGATTCTCAACCTGATCATTCCCTTCAAGAGCTGTGTGGAAGGGCTGACTTCCGGGGATCCGAAGAAACACGGTGACGCAATCTTCGACTGCATTGTCGATGCCGCCGTACTGGCGATGACCATTTTCGCCGCACCTGTGGCAATCGCTGCCGCCGCCAGCAAAGCCGCGAGCATCGCCGGTAAACTGCTGTCGGCCTCGCGGATTCTGGCAAGCGCAGCCCTCAGCCTGTTCAACCCTTTATCCGGCTTGCCGCAACTGCTCAAGGCCGGAGGCAAATTACTCGGCCGAGGCGTCGCGAAGCTGAGTGGGCATGCCCTCTCGCTGGCACATCAGGCCAAGCAGCAACTCAGGTTCCTGACCGGCGCAAACAGTTACGACCTGCTCAAAGTGATTGATCACACCGGCTCGGCAACCCACGCGCGGATGTCGCTGGACACCATTTCACATGCTCGGGCGCTGCTGAAAAGCGATGCCATCGAAACCGCTCAACACATCGTCACGCGCTTGAGCGACAAGCACTTCAAGTTGCCCAAAGGGGCTACCGAAACGGAATTGCGCCATCTTGCGAACAACGCCGTGAAGGAAACGGCGTACCAGTCGAAACAGGCAGTTGATCTGGAGTCGCTGATCGGTCGCAAGGCTTTGGAAGAACTGACGGAAGCGTTCATCAAGGGCCACCCCGTTCAGCTCAACGATGCGCGCAGCACCGCGCAGGGTTACACCGAAACGCTGGCAGTCCTGTACGAACTCGAGAGCAAAAAAGCCCGATTCATGACGGGCTATCAGCAAGACATTCTGAAACTGGATCTGGGCAAACCACCCTACAACGACGTCATGCCCGATTCGCTGTTCAACCCGCAGGGGTTCACCGATCCTTCACAACGCGCGACCGCCTGGATGTTGAAAGGCTCGACCTCCAACGGCAACGACTTCGAAAACATCCTTGGCGTATTGCGCGAATACACCGCGAACAAGGCCTCCCTGACCGATCCGAACGTGATCAGGGAGATTCATCGCAAACTTGTGCCGGAAGCTGTAGGACGGGTTCGCGACGCCGGCGCACCGACCAAGTACGGCAGCAGCCCGACCGGATTCGCCTTGCTCGAGCAGCACCTGAAAAACCTTGACCCAAGCCATCCGCACTTTGATAAACAAGTGCTGGGGGCTGTGGTCGGTTTTCAGGGATTCGGTGACGGCAACGGCCGTACGGCCAGCGCTTTGTATTCGATCAGCCAACTGCGCGAAAACCGCTTCACGGCCATGCCACCCCATGTGTTCAGGGAGCTCAACGGCATTTTCTAAGGGATTTCGCATGAATTGAACTCAGGTCCGTACTTCGTTTGCCGGAGTACGGATCAGGGCAGCAGCAAATACCCCGCACTCACCGCCAACAGCAGCGCCATCACCCGGTTGAACAAGCGCATCCCCGCCGGATTTTGCAGATAACCGCGCAAAAACGTCCCGGCATACACCCAGCACCCCACCGACAGATAACAGATCACCAGATACACCGCTGCAAACTGCCACACCAGCCGCGCCTCGCCATCGGCGACAAACGCGCCCATGCCCGCCACGCAGGCCAGCCAGGCCTTGGGGTTGAGCCATTGCATCACCGCGCCGTAGAGCATCGACGGCGCCCTGCCCGGCTCTCCCGCATTCAACTGGCCGTCATCCATGGCCAGTTTCCACGCCATGAACAGCAGAAACGCCACCCCGGCCAGTTGCACCACGCGGGTCAGCGAGGGCCACAGTTTCAGTACTTCGTGCAGCCCCAGTCCCATCAACACCAGCAACAACACAAACCCCAGCGTCGCCCCGGCTACATGCCGCTGACTGGCACGAAAGCCGAACTGCGCCCCCGAGCTCAACGCCACGATATTCACCGGCCCCGGGGTAATGGACGCGGCCAGGGCAAACGCCGCCATCGACACAATCAGACTCATTGCACACCTGCTTCAAATCGAGGAACAAGGCGCTCACAGTAACCAGCACGCAGCGGACGGTATTGAAGGAAATTACCCCCGCGCGCGCAGACCCACTACGCTCTGGCTATGCGACCACTTTTGACCAGGAAGTCTGCCCACGATGATCTTGATTCTGCTGCCCTCTGCCGATTACGACCCCACCGAAAGCAGCGTGCCCTGGCAGGCACTGCGCAACGCGGGCATCGAAGTACGTTTTGCCACACCGCAAGGCTTGCCCGCCCACGCCGATCCACGGCTGGTGGATATCGGCTTCGGCCTGTTGAGTTCGATGCTGATGACGCGCAAGGCCGATCTGGACAGTTACAAGCAGATGATCGAGTCCGATGCGTTCAGGCAACCGCTGGCGTATGCCGATGTCGACACGAACCAATTTGAAGGTCTGTTGATTCCCGGCGGACATGCCAAAGGGATGCACACGCTGCTGGAGTCCACACAGTCTCAGCAGATCGCCCTGCAATTTTTCAAAGCAGAGAAACCCGTGGCGGCGGTGTGTCATGGCGTGCTGTTGCTGGCCCGCACGCTCGATCCCGACACCGGGCGTTCCGTGTTGTTCGGGCGCAAGGTGACGGCGTTGCTCTCGGCAACCATGGAGATGCCGGCGTGGCTGATGACCGCTGCGTGGCTGGGGCGCTACTACCGCACCTACAAGCAGACCGTCGAAGCGGAAGTGAAGACCGCGCTGGCCAGCAATTCCGACTTCATACGCGGCCCGCTGATCGCCAAACGCGATGGCGCGAATAAACTTCAAACGGGATTTGTGGTGCGCGACGGCCAACTGCTGACAGCGCGCTGGCCCGGCGATTGCCATCGATTCGCCGCAGAATGGGTGACCATGTTGCAGGCCACCCAGCGCTGATCGGCTTTTTCAGTCCTGACGCGGCACGGTGAAGCGAAACTCGCTACCCTGCCCCGGCTCACTCTCGGCAACGATCCGCCCGCCATGAGCCTCGACGATGCCTTGCGTGATGTACAGCCCCAGCCCGGTGCCGTTCGGATTGCCTTCCTTCACCGTCCAGTAACGGTCGAACACATGCGGCAAGTGATCCTTGGGAATGCCTTCGCCGCTGTCACGGACCGTGAAGACGATGTCGTCACCAACCGATTTGGCATACACATCGACCGTACCCAGGCGCGGGGTGAACTTGATCGCGTTGCCGACCAGATTCGACAGCACCTGAAACAGCCGCTCGGGGTCGGCATGGATGCTCAGATCAGGATCGGCCTCGAACGAGATGCTGATGTCCTTGTCCAGCGCCAGCGGCGCGAGCAGTGATTGCGCCTCTTCGAACATCTGCGCGACATCGAGTTTCTGCGGCGCGATGGTGTAGCGGCCGGCGTCGATTTTCGAGGTGTCGAGCAAGTCTTCCAGCAACGTGTTCATGCGCCCGGCGGCTTGCTGCATGGTGTCGATGGCGGTCGAGATGCGCCGCGAAGTGTGCGGGCCATCGGAGCTGAAAGCCTTCTGCATCATGCCGCAGAGCATCGAGATCACGGTCATCGGGTTGCGCAGGTCGTGGGACACCACCGCCACCAGTTCGTCGCGGGCGCGCACCGCTTCCTGCTCGCGGCGCACCTGACGGGCCAGATCGTTTTCCAGCGCGGAGCGCCGCAGATCGTTGGCGGCGAACAGATCGCCGTGGCTCCACTTGGTGGAGATCCCGGCCATCTCGACCTTCCAGATTTCGAACGAAGTACGCGGCCGCAGGCGCAGGCCGGCGTCGGAGTTTTCCAGGTCCAGCGGCTTGCGCGGGTCGCCGCTCCAGTTGATGTTCTCTTTGACTTCGGGGCGGAACCACAGCACGCCGTTGTCCACCGGTTTGGGCAGGCTCATGGCGAGCACACCGCTCGCTACCTGCTGATACTGCGCGGCCGGCGGATAGACGCTGGCCAGGTGATGACTGGCAAACACCGGCTCGCCGCGCTCCTGCAGCCACTTGTGCAATGCACGAATCTCTTCCGGCTCCGGGCAGTTGCCGTAACGGTGCAATTGCTTGTCTTCGATGATTGCGATGCCGCCGGCATTGGCCAGTGCCATCAGGACTTGCGGCTGGTTGGCCAGGCCATCGAAGACATTCTGTGGCGAGTCGATCATCGCTTGATTGAGCAGCGCCAGCGCTTCGACCTTTTCTTCCCTTTGACGGCTGACTTCCAGCGCTTCCATCGCACTGATCTGCAACGACAGCACCTGGCCGATGGTCTGGCATGCGGTGCGCAACTCGTGCGGCACGTGCAGCGGCTGGCGGTTGCCGCAACTGATCAGGCCCCAGAGCCGGTCGCCCTTGAGCAGGGAAATGCTCATCGAGGACAGCACGCCCATGTTCTTCATGTACTGGCAGTGGATCGGCGACACGCTGCGCAATGTGGCGAAGCTCAGGTCCAGCGGGGTCTGGGTGTCCGGGCGCAACTTGGGCACCAGCGGCACCGGTTGGTAGTCGGCATTCGGAATGATCCGCAGCCAGTTGGTGCGGTACAGCTCGCGGGCCTGCTCGGGGATGTCGGAGGCCGGGAAGAACAAGCCGTTGAACACTTCCATCGACGGGTCGGACGCTTCGGCGATGACCTGACCGTGGCCCTCCTCTTCAAAGCGGTAAATCAGCACCCGGTCGTAACCGGTCATGGCCTGGATTTCCTTGACGCTGATGTCGTACAGCGCCTGCAGGCTCTGGGCCTTTTGCAGGCGCGCGAGCATCCGCCCCAGGTGGGTCTCGGTGCCGGCGACGTTGCGCGGCTGGAAGTTTTCGACGTGGATTTCCAGCTCCAGGATCAGCACATCCTGATGCCGGTGCAGCAAGCCTTCGAACGCCGTGCCGTTGAGGCGAAAGTGCAGCGGCGGCGCATCGGACAGGGCCGGTTGCTGCAAGGCTTCGCGAACCTGCACGGCATGGGCATCGCCGATCAGGCTTTGCAGTGGCTGGCCGATCAGTTCCTGTGCCGGCCGGGCGAGCAAGGTCTCGACGTTGGCGCTGATCTGGATGATCGAAAGGTCCGGCTCGCTCAGGGTCAGCAGCAAACCGTGCGGCTGGATCGCGCCGGGAAAGCGGATCGGCTCGTCGGCACAGTTGGCCAGCAACTCTTCAAAGGCTTCTTTGTCTTGCGGGGTCATACCAGAACCTCCTGGCTTTCGAGCCAGCGCTCGAAACAGCTGAATGTAGTGTGGGCGGCCGCCACGACGGCTTCACGCTCGTCGGCGTCCATCGGGCGACTGCCCAGGTATTCGATGAAATCGCGCCAGCGCCGGCCGGTGGCAGCGCCGTAGATGTCCAGGAACGCGGCACCGTTGTCCGCGTCCAGGCTCAGGCGTGCGGCGATTTCCCGGCGCAGGATCTGTCCGCCGAGGGTTGCGCCTTCCAGCACGTACAGCACGCCCAGGCAGGCGGCGGCGGAGTCGATGGCGGGCAACTGACGGCAGAGCGAAAACTCTCCGCCATTCGCGCCCAGCGCTTGCAGATCACGTTGCAGGGTCGGCGCCTTGAGGCGCGAAACCAGATCGAAATCGGCCGGGATCTCGCCGCTGTCCTGCAATGCATTTTCCAGTGGCTGATAGAAGCCGTAATAAGCGCGCATCAGTCGCTCGAAGGCCTGCAGATCAAGGGTGTCGGAGAAGAAAGGAAGGCGTTTTTCCAGTGCAATGTGCAGTTCGGCCGTGCCGGCGCGCAGATCCTGCAACACCGGTGGTACATGAACCTCGCGGGCCTTTGCTTGCATGTAGGTCGCTCGTACTGTGGGCCGCCTGCGGCCATGGGAGAATGGAAAAGCATTGCGCGAAAGCTTACACGGCAATTGTCCTTTCTGACCCGTCAGATGGTTTTTTCTGGCGGATTCATCACCCTGTGACGGTTTCAGAGTTGACGGGACGGCAGAAAGTTCGAACGGATTTACGCCCGACCGTCGCTGTACCGCGACACTGCTGCCTGACTGTACGGTTCAGTGCCGCACGCCCGCGTGATAAAAATAGCGCTCCAGTCACCGGAGCCCGCCCCATGGATCTCGCCACCCTCTCCCTGTTTCTGCCTGCCTGTTTCGCCTTGAACATGGCGCCGGGGCCGAACAACCTGCTGTCGGTCAGCAACGCCACTCGCTACGGCTATCGTCGCGCCTGCGTGGCCGGGGTCGGCCGTTTGCTTGCGTTCGCCGGGATGATCGCCCTCGCGGCGGCGGGGCTGGCAGTGGTGCTGCAAACCTCTGAACTGTTGTTCTATGGGATCAAGATTGTCGGCGCGGGGTATCTGTTGTATCTGGCGTGGCAACTGTGGCGGGCCAATCCTGCCGCCGAAGACGCGGTGACTGCGCCGGCGAGCGGGCTTCTGGCCCTGGCGCGTCAGGAGTTTTTAGTGGCGGCGGGCAATCCCAAGGCAATACTGATCTTCACCGCATTCCTGCCGCAATTCGTCGACCCGACCCGCGCCATCACCCCGCAGTTCATGCTGCTGGGCGTGCTGTTCCTGCTGCTGGAATGGATCGCCATCAGCGCCTACGCCTACATGGGCCTGCATATGCGCCGCTGGTTCGCCGAGCCGCGCGGCAAACGGATCTTCAACCGTTGCTGCGCGGGGTTGCTGTCGGCGGCGGCTTCGGTGTTGCTGATGGCCAAACGGGCCTAAGCTTCGGACGGGCCTTTGAGTTCGACCTGATTGCCGTCCGGGTCGAAGCAGTACAGCGACAGGCCGTAGCCCTCGGCGCCAAAACGGGTGGCGGCTTTTTCGACGGTCAGGCCGCAGGCTTGCAGATGGCTGACCAGTGCCGCTTCATCGAACGGCTCGATGCGCAGGCAGAAGTGATCGACGTTGCGCCGTTCGCTGCCGGCAGCGGCGCCGCCCTTGCGGCCGATTTCGCCGTCGAGGTCGACCAGATCGATCATCGACGTGCCGGCACGCAGGTGCACCAGGCCGAATTTTTCGTTGCGCTTGACCACTTCGGCGCCGAAGACCCGGTCGTAGAAATCAATACTGCGTTGCAGATCGGCAACGCGCAGCACGATGTGATCGATGTGGTGAATCGTGAACGGTGGCATACCTTCATTTCCCGAGTTGTAGCGACCCGATCACTGTAGTGCAGCGGCCCGAAAATTCACTGTCGATTTTTCGGTGGAGCCATCGAATAACTGGTTTTATCCTCGGCCCATGAACATACAGACCGCTGTCCTGCCCCCTCACGCCGAAATGGTTCGCGCCATGCTCGCAAGCGACACTGCCTATGAAGGCGTGTTCTTCACGGCCGTGAAAACCACCGGGATCTTTTGCCGCCCTACCTGCACGGCGCGCAAGCCGAAGCCGGAAAACGTCGAGTTCTTCGCCCACGCTGATGACTGCCTGTCCGCCGGCTATCGCGCCTGTTTGCGCTGCAAACCGCTGGACGCCGCGGCCATCGCCCCGGACTGGGTGCAACGGCTATTGAAAGCCGTCGACGCTGATCCGGAGGTGCGCTGGAGCGATGCGCAATTGCTCGCCGAAGGTATTGAACCGCTGAAATTGCGGCGCTGGTTCAAACAGCATTTCGGCATGACTTTCCATGCGTGGCTGCGCACCCGGCGGCTCGGTGTGGCGCTGGGCGGGATCAAGCAAGGCACGTCCATCGACCACGCGGCGTTCGATTCCGGCTATGAATCCCTCAGCGGTTTTCGCGATGCGTTCCAGAAGTCGTTCCACATCACGCCGGGACGCGCGGCAGCCAGCGAGCCGCTGCTGTTCACCCGCCTGACCACGCCGCTGGGGCCGATGATCGCCATGGCCGAGCGACGCGGGCTGGTGCTGCTGGAGTTTCTCGACCGTCCGGCGCTGACCCGCGAAGTCGAAGAGTTGCAGAACCGCTACGGCTACGTGGTCGCACCGGGGCACAGCGCGCATTTGCAGCAGATCGAAAACGAGCTGGCGCTGTACTTCGCCGGCAAGCTGAGCGAATTCAGCGTGCCGCTGCACCTGCCCGGCAGCGAGTTTGCCCGCCAGGTCTGGAGCGAACTGCGGCAAATCCCCTACGGCCACACCAGCACTTACGGCACCATCGCCGCACGGCTGGGCAAACCCGGCGCCAGTCGCGCGGTGGGGCTGGCCAACGGGCACAATCGGCTGTCGATCGTGGTGCCGTGCCATCGGGTGATCGGTGCGGACGGCTCGCTGACGGGCTATGGTGGTGGGCAACCGCGCAAGGCGTTCTTGCTTCGGCTGGAAAACGCCGCCGTGCAACTGACGCAACCACTGGCTTTCTGAACAACCGACAAGAAGGGATCTCGATGAACGCGCTCGACACTCAGTTTCACCAGTTGCACCACGATGGCCTGCTGATCCTGACCAACGTCGCCGACGCCACCGGTGCGCGGCTGGTCGAGCAGTTGGGTGGCAAAGCTGTCGCCACCAGCAGCGCCGCTGTCGCCTGGGCCCACGGTTATCCGGACGGCAACACCCTGCCGCTGGAGCGTTTGATCAGCACAGTGGAGTCGATTGCCCGGGTCATCAAGGTGCCGTTGAGCGTGGACATCGAGGCCGGTTATTCCGATGACCTCGACCGGGTCGCTGAAGTGATAGACGCGGTGATCGCAGCGGGTGCGGTCGGGATCAATATCGAAGACGGCAGCGGCACGCCGGAACTGCTGGTGCGCAAGATCGAAGTCGCGCGGCAAGTGGCCGACAAGCGCAATGTGAAGCTGTTCATCAATGCCCGCACCGACGTTTACCTCAAAAGTCTGGTGCCGGCCGAGGATCGTGTCGCCGAAACCCTGCACCGCGCGGCGCTGTATCAGGCGGCCGGGGCGGATGGACTGTTCGCTGCCGGCGTGACGTCCGCCTACGAAATCGAAGCGATCTGCAAGGGGACGACTTTGCCGGTCAACGTTCTGGGCTTCGCTTGCCTGCCTTCCCCCGAAGAGTTGATAGCCCTCGGCGTGCGCCGCTTGAGCGCAGGTTCCGGCATCGCCGAATTCATGTACGGCGCCATGGGCTCGCTGGTGAAAAGCTTCCTCGCCAGCGGCAAGCTCGACACCCATGACCTCAAGGCCTTCACCTACGGCGAAGTCAACGGTCTGCTGAAGTAACCCATGTCCGATCCCTACCAACCGGCCAGCGAATTTCTGGCCAGCCTCGACGCCGACTGGCAGCGCCACATTGCTGCCATCGGCCCCTGCCTGCATCAGCCGCACCCCGCGCGCGATCCCTATGAGTCGCTGGTGCGGGCGATTGCCTATCAGCAACTGCATGCCAAGGCTGGCGATGCGATTGTCGGGCGCTTGGTGGGGTTGTTTCCCGGGCAGACGTTTCCGCGTCCGGAGCAGATTCTGGCGACGGACTTCGATCAATTGCGCGGTTGCGGGTTTTCGACGGGCAAGATTGCGACGATTCAGGGGATTGCCCAGGCGACTCTGGACGGTGTGGTGCCGGATTACGCCACGGCGCTGGCGATGGAGGATGAGGCGCTGATCGAGCGGTTGGTCAGCCTGCGCGGGGTTGGGCGCTGGACCGTTGAGATGTTGCTGATCTACAGCCTGGAGCGGCCGGATATTCTGCCAGCGGATGACTTTGGGGTTCGCGAGGGGTATCGGCGGTTGAAGGGGCTGGAGGTGCAGCCGACGCGCAGGCAGATGATTGAGATCGGGTTGGACTGGAAGCCGTTTCGGACGGTGGCGGCCTGGTATTTGTGGCGGGTGCCGAAAAGCCCCTTCCCCTAGCCCTCTCCCAAGGGAGAGGGCTAGGGGGATATTTCAGATATACGCCGACTTGATCCGGTTTTACTGAATCGTTGATCGATTGGGAATATCAGCTCGATGTGTAAGGTCGGCGGGCTCTGCCTTTGGCTTCTACGGAAAGATCATCTTCATCTCTTTGTCCGAATAGTTGTAGTTCCAGCGCAACTCGGTTCCCGCCGCAATATCCTCCGAGGCAAACAGCGCGTTCAACATGTAGGGCCGGTTGACCAGCCGGTCGCCGATCAGCATGTCCGCTTCGACTTTGAACCCGACGATCTGCACGTTATAGCCGTCCGGCGATTGATGGATCGGTTTGCCGGTGGCGTCGTATTCGAAGTTCGAGTTGATCCGCGAAATGATGTTGTCGCCGATGACCACAACTGGATCTTCAACAAACTTTCCTGGTGTGTAATGCACGCTGAAACCCGCCAGCATGGTGAACGTCTGTTCTTCGCGTCGTACCAGACGCACCGGGCTGAGCGTCCCGCCGTAGAGGCCCAGCGCCTCGCCTTTGCTGATTCGTTTGTTGGCGACCACCATGAGTTGTCCGATCAGCGCTTTTTCGCCAGGGACCTTCATGTCGGCCTCGGTAAAGGTGCGCAGCTCGAGTTTCTCTTCGTAGAGCCTCGCGACGTCTTCATATCCTTCGAACTTGATGTAGGGCTTGATCGGCTCCGAGCGGAAACGCTCCCCGGTGGTCAGTGTGACCAATGTCTCCAGCTTGCGGATCCGCACCGGTCTGCCCAGGGTGTCGCGCAGCGGGTATTTGCCGTTGTTGGCACGATCGTAGGTGCCCAGGCGATTGCCCCGAAAGGAATAGCGCACTTCATCGCGCATGGTCGCCAGTTCCTGATCGGTGTAGGGCTTGACCGGCATCGATTCGGAGGCAATCTCGAATTCGTCGTCGGCGTCGTCCGCACGAGCCCGTCCTTCGTCGCCCTCCGGATGCGGCATGGCTTCCAGTGTCGAGGCGGCTTCGCTTCGCGGGTCGGGGGTGCGAAAACGGTCGGTGGCAAATTCTTCCAGCGGGTGCCAGAGCTTGCCGTCGCTGTCGCGCTCCAGCACCGGGCCGGAAGGATTGAGTTCGCTGGCCAGTCTGGCCCGGTACAAACCGGTTTGCGGGTCGGCGCCGACCTGAACGATGCCCTGACCGGGCAATTCGGCGAACTGACGCCCCTTGAACGTCCTGAAGCCGTCGGCGTCGATGTCTGTCAGCCGGCTCGCCGCCGGGACGTGATACGCCTCCAGCGGCAGTTGCCCGACGGTGGGCGCGACCTCCACTACCGGCAGTGCATCGCGAAATGTGATCGATGACGGCGGGCTGACGACCTCTGCGCCGCTGTGATGGGGCGTCCGTGCGCCACTGAAAATTGCGGGCGGCTCTGGCAGATTGCCGTGGACACTCGGTCGAATCACCGGCCCCGACACAGAGCCATCGCTGGAAGGTTTCAGATGAATATCGACCGGGCCCGAGCCCTTGACCGGCGGTTTGATTGGCATGTTTTTCTTCCTTGAAAGTTGGCCACTCCAGATCCTGAAAAGTCAGGAGCCGAGAGGGCATCCGGCGTCATTGCCGGTTCAGATCCATGGCGAAAAAACTACCAGACTCACCCTCACACGCCCACGCACAAACCGCTTCAAGATGATTCCCGGCGCCCGTTCACAACCCCGACTTCAACCGGCTGAATGCCCGAATCAATGCCCGGTTGAACGCCTTGCCATTGTCGTTCTTGCTGTACAGCGAAGCCCTCACTGCCTCGGGCGGATAAGTCCCCGGATCATTGCGAATCGCCGGATCGATCAAGCCATCCGCCGCTGTGATCGCGTTGGCGTAGTGAATGGTGTCGGTGATCGGCGCGATCACCTCAGGCGTCATCAGGTAATCCATCAATGCCAATCCAGCCTCGGGATGCGGCGCATCCTTGGGAATGACCATGGCATCGAACCAGATCAGCGTGCCCTCCTTCGGGATCCGGTAGTTCAACTTGAACGGTTTTTTCGCCGCTTCGGCCTGACCTGCCGCGATGGCAACGTTGCCGTTCCACGACATCGCCACGCAGGTGTTGCCGTTGGCCAGGTCGCTGATGTTGAGGTCATTGTCGAAATAGCGGATGTACGGGCGGATCTTCGCCAGTTGCTGTTCGGCGAGTTTCAGGTCATCGAGGCTCTGGCGGTTGATGTCCAGGCCCATGTACTTCATGACCGCGGCGAACACTTCGTTCGGATCGTTGAGCAGGCTCACCCCGCAATCGGCGAATTTCGACACCACCGCCGGATCGAACAGCATCGCCCAGCTGTCCCTCGGCGCGTCCGGCAGGCGCTGCTGCACGGCCTCCTCCTGATAGCCGACGCCGGTGGTGCCCCAGGCGTAGATCCCGGCGTAGCGGTTGCCCGGATCGAACACCGCCATGTGCTGACGAAATTCGTCGCCAACCCCGGCAAAGTGCGGGAGCTGCTGCTTGTTCAACGTCTGGATCGCGCCGCTCTCGATGGCCCGCGACAAGTGCTGGCCGGCAGTCAGCACCAGGTCGTAGCCGCTGCGGCCGGTGAGCAGTTTGGTCTCGACGGTTTCCAGTGAATCGAAGTGATCGGCGACCACCCGGATCCCGGTTTTCGCCTCGAAATTCTTCAGGGTATCCGGGGCCAGGTACTCGCCCCAGATGTACAGGTTGACCACCGGTTTCGCCGTTTCGGCAGCCTGCACACACAGGGGTGCAAGCACCAGCAATAACGCTTTACTCAGTTTGTGCAGGCCCATGGTCAGGCTCCTTTTTTCTGGCCGGCGTATTGCGGCATGGTGATGCACGCGACGTTGCCGCCACCGAGCAGGATTTCCCGGGAGTTTTCGATGCCGACGATCTTGTGCTGCGGGAACAGTTCGGCGAGGGTCGCCAGCGCCACCTGATCGTTGCGATCACCGAACAGCGGCACCACGATCGAACTGTTGCCGGCGTAGTAGTTGATGTACGACGCACAGATTTTGGTGCCGGCCTGGCGGGTGTGAGTGCTGTCCTGCTGATCGAGGCCTTCGGCTTCTTCGGCGGTCCACTCCAGCACGTCCGGTTGCGGCAGCTTGTGCACGATCAGTTCGCGGCCACGGCTGTCGCGGGTGCTGCGCAGGATGTCGTAGGCCTCCTGATAGATTTCCCACTGCGGATCGTCGCGGTTGTCGGTCCATTGCAGCACCACTTCGCCGGGGCGCACGAAGCACGCGAGGTCGTCGACATGGCCGTCGGTTTCGTCGAACTTGCAACCGCGTGGCAGCCAGATCACTTGCTCGGCGCCGAGGTAATCGGTCAGCCGGCGGGTCACTTCGTCCTTGCCCAGGTGCTGGTTGCGATTGCGGTTGAGCAGGCATTGCTCGGTGGTGAGGATGCTGCCCTGGCCGTCACTCTGGATGCCGCCGAGTTCGGCAATCAATGGCGCGCGATAACGGTCGAAGCGTTCGATTTCGAGGATTTTGCTGGCGATCTGGTCGTCCTTGTCCCACGGGTAGTAGAGCCCGCCGTCGAGGCCGCCGTAGGCGTTGAATTCGAAGTCGACGCCACGCACTTCACCGCTCTGGTCGTTGACCACAAAGCACGGGCCGCTGTCGCGGAACCAGGTGTCGTTGCAGGTCATCTCCACCACCCGCACTTGCGGCGGCAACTGACGGCGGGCGGTGGCGAACTGGGATGCCGAAGCGCAGACCGTCACCGGTTCGCTGTGGGAGATCGCGGTGACGATCTGCACCCAGACTTTCTGCGCAGGCTTGGCGCCGTTGCGCCAGACGTCGGTACGCTCCGGCCAGCCGAGCCAGCAACCGGATTTGGCTTCGAATTCGCCGGGCAGACGGAAGCCGTCCTGTTTCGGGGTGGAGTCGAGCAAACGTGCCATGGTCAAACCTCGTCGTCGGGATGGGAATGACCTCAGGCTACGGTCGCGGGCCGTCGCGCCGCCAACGATGATTATTTCGGAACAGTTGAATTCAACTCATCAATCCGCCAGTTGATCGTTGAACCATTCCAGCATCTGCGCCACCGCCGGACGCTCCAGCCGCACTCGCTCGCAGACCAGCGCGTATTGGCCCAGCGCGGTCATGCTGGAGGTGAACGGGCGCACCAGACGGCCGTTCTGCAAATCCTCCTGCGCCGTGAGGTTGTCGCCCATCGCAACGCCCTGCCCTTGTGCTGCAGCCTCCAGCGCCAGACCGGCGTGGGCGAAATACAACTGGCGCTCCGGGCGCAGGTCGCCGGCATGGCTGGTCAGCCACGCGGTCCAGGTCTTGCCGTCCTGATCGTCGTGCAGCAGGCAATGCCGGGCCAGTTCTTTCGGGGTTTTCAGGTTGCCCTGGTTGAACAGGCCGGGGCTACACACCGGGAAAAACTGCAACGCTGGCAACGGGCGGACGAAATACGCGCTGCTGTCCACCGGGCCGGTGCCGTAGGTGATGGCCAGATCGATGTCTTCGCCGGGCGCGGTGGCATCGATCGGTTGTTCGTAGAGATGCAAGGTGATGTGCGGATAACGCGCGTAGAAATCGGTGAGACGGTTCATCAGCCACTTCTGCGCCAGTTCCGCCGTGACCGCCAGCCGCAACACCGCGAGCGAGGATGGATCGCGCAACTCGTCGCAGGCATCGCCGATCAGCTCGAAGGCCTGTTGCAGGCTCTGCATCAAGCGCCCGGCGGCGATGGTCGGGCGAATCTGCCGGCTCTCGCGGATGAACAGCGACACGCCCAGTTGCTCTTCGAGCTGGCGGATCTGGTGGCTGACGGCGCTGTCAGTGACGCACAGCTCGGCGGCGGCCCGACCGAAGTGCGCGTGACGGGCAGCGCATTCGAAGGTTCGCAGGGCGGCCAGTGAAGGTAATCGGCGCATGGGTTTGGGTCCCTTTTTTTGCGGACATGCTGACCGGGCTTTGCGCGGGCGTCCAGTTGCACCGCGTTATCGTTCTTCGCGAGCAAGCCCGCTCCCACACTTGAAATGCGTTCCAACTGTGGGAGCGAGGTTGCTCGCGATAGCGGCGGCACAGACACGACATCTCTTCTAGGCTGAATCGCACCGACAAAAAAAAACTGGAGGCCACTCATGCACCTCGAAGGCTCCTGCCACTGCGGCGCGGTTTCATTCACCCTCGACAGCGCCCACCCCTACCCTTATCAGCGCTGCTACTGCTCGATCTGCCGCAAGACCCAGGGCGGTGGCGGCTTTGCGATCAATCTCGGTGGCGATGCGGCCAGCCTTAAGGTGCGCGGGCGCAAACACATCACGATCTACCACGCGAAAATGAAAGACGAAGGCGAAGCCCGCGCCCACCGCAGCACCGCCGAGCGGCACTTCTGCTCGCTGTGCGGCAGCGGTCTGTGGCTGTTCAGCCCGGAGTGGCCGGAGCTGATCCACCCGTTCGCCTCGGCCATCGACACGCCGCTGCCGGTGCCGCCGGAACACACCCATCTGATGCTCGGCTCCAGGGCCCCGTGGGTCGAAGTGCAAGCGAGCGCCAGGGATCAGCAATTCGACGTTTACCCCGAAGAGTCCATCGCCCAGTGGCATGAACGCCTTGGCCTGACTCGCTGAGCATCGATTCCGTTTATTTTCAGACCGCAGTTCCCTTTTGCATCGCTCGTTCGGTTAACCCACCAGAAGCACTTCAACTACCGATCGATTCGATGCAAAGGGATCTCCATGTCGCACGTCCGTTTCCGTTTTGCCTTGCGCCCGCTGGCGCTGGCCGTTGTGAGTTTTGCCGCCACCGCCCACGCCGCTGAAGCCCCGGCCAAAAAAGAAACCCTGCAACTGGGGGCGACCAATATTTCCGCCCAAGGCCTGGGTGCGACCACCGAAGGCACACAGTCTTACACCACCGGCGCGACGTCCTCGGCCACCGGTTTGCCGTTGTCGATCCGCGAAACCCCGCAATCGGTGACGGTGATCACCCGCCAGCAAATGGACGACCGTGGTGTGCAGAGTGTCGGCGATGCGCTGCGCAACACACCGGGCATCTCGACCCAGAAATACGACAGCGACCGCACCGAGTTTTCCGCTCGCGGTTTTGCCATCACCAACTTCCAGTACGACGGCGTCAACCTGCCCTACGACGGCGTCTACGGCGAGAACCCGAACAACGGCGACGACGCCTCCAGCATCGACCGTGTGGAAGTGATCAAGGGCGCCACCGGCCTGATGACCGGCTCGGGCGATCCGTCGGCCACGGTCAACCTGATCCGCAAGAAGCCGACCAAGGAGTTCAAGGCCTCGATCAGCGGCACCGTCGGTTCGTGGGATGCCTATCGCACCGTCGGCGATATTTCCGGTTCGCTGACCGATTCGGGCAATGTGCGCGGCCGCTTTGTCGGCGCCTATTCGGACAAGAATTCCTATCTCGATCACTACAGCCAGAAGAAGGATCTGTTCTACGGCATCCTCGAAGCCGACCTGACCGACGACACCCTGCTGACCTTCGGCATCGACAAGTCCAGCACCACCCCGCGCGGTACCTCGTGGACCGGCAATCCGGTGTATTTCGCCGACGGCGGCCGCACCGACTTCCCGCGCCACTTCAACAGCGGCGCCGACTGGAGCCGTCGCGACTTCGACAACATCACCTACTTCGCCTCGCTGGAACAGGCGCTGGCCAACGACTGGAAATTCAAGGTCAGCCTCGACCAAAAAACCACCGACCACGACACTCGACTCGCCTCGGCCAGCGGCGGCAACCCGGATCGCGCCACCGGCGAAGGCATGTTCCTGTATTGGGGCCGCTGGGAAGGTCATCGGGTGCAGAACACTGCTGACGTCAACGTCTCCGGCCCGTTCACCCTCGTCGGCCGCGAGCATGAGCTGATCGCCGGCGTGATGACCTCGCACTCGCGCCAGACCGGTTCGACCTACGACACCAGCGCTTTCGAACTGGTGCCCGGCAGCATTTACGACTGGAACGGAGACCTGCCGAAACAGGACTTCCCGAAGAACGGCAAATACGAGCGCACCCAGAGCCAGAACGGCGTTTACCTGGCCACCCGCCTGCACCCGACCGACGATTTGTCGGTGATCCTCGGCAGCCGCCTGAGCACCTTCAAATACAACGAAGACTACCGCTACAACGCCGGTGCCGGCCTCGACGACACCCACGCCAGCTACAAGGAACACGGCGTGGTCACGCCATACGCCGGGCTGGTCTATGACCTCGACGACACCTACTCGGTGTACGCCAGCTACACCAGCATCTACCAGCCGCAAACCTACAAGGACATCAACGGCTCGACCCTGGCCCCGGTGGAAGGCGACAGCTATGAAGCCGGCCTGAAAGCGGCGTACTTCGACGGTCGCCTGAATGCCAGCCTGGCGTTTTTCCGCATTGAGCAGGACGGCGTAGCCGAGTCGATCGGCACCAACGCCGTCACCAACGAAGGCATCTACAAAGCCATCGACGGCGCGACTACCAAAGGCGTCGAACTGGAACTGGCCGGTGAACTGGCCGACGGCTGGAACGTCTCCGCCGGCTACACCTACGCCCGCACCCGCGATGCCGACGAACAGCGGATCTACGGCTACCCGCTGTCCACCACCAAACCGGAACACGTGGTGCGCACCTTCACCACCTATCGTTTGCCGGGCATGCTCGACAAGGTCACCGTCGGTGGCGGCATCAGCTGGCAGAGCGCGTTCTACGGCAAGATCTACAGCGCTCCGGCCGGCGATTACACGCGCATCAAACAGGGCGGCTACACCCTGGTCGACCTGATGACCCGCTATCAGTACAACGAGCACCTGAGCTTCACCGTCAACGCCAACAACGTGTTCGACAAGAAGTACCTGACGGGCCTCGGCAACTTCGACACCACGTTCTACGGCGAGCCGCGCAACCTGATGCTCACCACCAAATGGGACTTCTGATTCAGCGCAACTGACGGCTTCACAGTCTTTGACAGTTTCCCGACAAAGCTGCCAAAGATTGCCGGCCGCCACCTCACTAGCATGGGCGCATCCAACCTCCCCCTCGGGTGCCCCATGCCGGTTTCGTTACGCACATTCTCGCTGTCCTTGACCTCCCTCTGCCTGCTGCTGCCGGGCGACTCGCTGCGCGCCGAAGACTGGCACGCCACCCTGCGCGCTGGTGCGGCCAGTGCGCCGCGTTACAGCGGCAGTGATGAGCGGGTGGTGGCGCCATTGGTGGGCGTGGAAGTCGTCAGCCCTTACGGCGTGTTTCTCGACAGCAGCCGAGGCCTCGGCTGGGGCTTCGACGAAGAGGATTTCGGCCTCAGCGTCTACGTCGGCGCCAGCGACGTGCGCAAGGATCGCAAGACCGGATTCAAAGGCTCGGACGAGCTCAACGGCATGGGCTCGATCAAGTCGCGCCCGGTGATCGGGCTCGACGGCACGTATCACATGGGCCCGATCATTCTCGGCGCGAGTTTCGAGCATGCGCTGGAAAAGGACGACGATGACCACGACACCGGCTCGTCGTGGAACCGCCTCAAGCTGAGCATCAGCGCGCCGTTCTACGAAGGCCGTTACGGCAAGATTACCGGCGGCCTCAACAGCCAGTTCGGTGACAGCAATTACATGCGCACCTGGTACGGCGTCAGCGATGCCCAGGCCTCGCGCAGTCAGTTTCGCGCGTACAAGGCCCGGGCCGGGTTGGTCAGTCGCGGTGCGGACCTGACCTGGTCGTTGCCGCTGGATGAGCAATGGAGCGTGTCGACCGTTCTGGCGGTGCAGTACCTGAGCCACGAAGCGGCAGACAGCCCGATAGTCGAGCGCCGGTTGCAGGCCTCACTCGCCGGGCAAGTGGTCTACACCTTTTGATCGTGCTCAGAACAGCTCGCTGAACGGGATGAACCGCAGCGGATCACCCCTCTGCAAGGTGCTGTTCTCGGGGATTTCCACCAGCCCGTCGGCCCAGGTGGCGCCGAGCAGAACCCCGGAACTCTGGTTCGGATACAGCGCCGCCTGCCCGCCCTCTAGACGCACCCGCAGGTATTCGCGACGGCTGCCGGGTTTCGGCCAGTCGAACCCGGCGTTGACCGTGAAGCTCAGCGGCATCACCTCTTCCACGCCTTGAATGCGCAGCAGGTACGGGCGCGCGAGCAGGCCGAAGGTCACCAGCGCCGAGGTCGGGTTGCCCGGCAGGCCGATCACCGGCACTGTGCCGAAATGCCCGACCGTCAGCGGTTTGCCGGGTTTGATCGCGAGTTTCCACAGCAACGGTTTGCCGTTGTCGCGCAGCACTTGGCCGAGACAATCGGCATCACCGGCAGACACGCCGCCCGTAGTCAGAATCAGATCGGCCGCCACCTGCAACTGTTCGAGTTTGAGCCGGGTCTGCGCCGGGCGATCGGGCAGAATCCCGGCGTCGATCACTTCGCAACCCAGTTCGCGCAACCAGTGATCGAGCAAGGTGCGGTTGCTGTTGTAGATGCTGCCGGGACGCAGCGGTTGCCCCGGCTCCACCAGCTCATCACCGGTCGACAGCAATGCCACGCGCGGACGACGCACCACCGGCAGATGCGTCACGCCCTGCCCTGCGGCGACGGCCAGTTCGAACGGGCCGAGGCGTTTGCCGGCGCGCAGCAAAGTGTCGCCGACGCGGTTCTCCTGGCCCTGGGCGCGGATGTTCTGGCCGACTTTCAGCGGTTGCAGGAAACGGACACGACCATCCTCCAGCACCTCGACGTTTTCCTGCATCTCCACGCAATTGGCGCCATTGGGCAGCGGCGCGCCGGTGAAGATTCGTGCGCAAGTGCCGGGCAGCAACGCATCCGGCGCCAGCCCGGCGTAGACCCGTTGCGACACGCTCAATGGCTGGCGATGCAGGTCGGCGAGGTTCAAGGCGTAACCGTCCATGGCGCTGTTCGGCCACGGCGGCAGGTCGAGGGTGGCGACCAGATCGCTGGCTAGCACGCGTCCACGCGCCTCATTGAGCGGTACCGATTCGCTGTCCGGCAGGCGTTGTTCATCGGCCATCGCCAGCAGTTGGTCGAGCGCATCCTCGACCGGCATCAACCCAGGCTTGCTCATCCGCGCGGCCCGCAGGCTTGCACCGGTTTGAGGTGCGGAACGAAGTTGCACGGGCGATGACGGTTATCCAGTTGTTCGGCAAGGATGCCTTCCCACGCGGTGCGGCAGGCGCCGGTGGAACCCGGCAGGCAGCACACCAGCGTGCCGTTGGACAGGCCGGCCAGCGCGCGGCTTTGTACGGTCGAGGTGCCGATGTCGAGAATGGAGATCGCGCGGAACAGCTCGCCAAAGCCGTCGATCTGCTTGTCCAGCAGGCAAGCCACGGCTTCCGGAGTGCTGTCGCGGCCAGTGAAACCGGTGCCCCCGGTGATCAGCACCACTTGAATGCCGTCGTCGGCGATCCAGTGCGCAACCTGGGCGCGGATCTTGTACAGATCGTCCTTGAGCAGATTGCGTTCGCTCAAGGTGTGGCCGGCCTCCAGCAGGCGGCTGACCAGCAACTGGCCGGAGGTGTCGCTGGCGTAATCGCGGGTATCGCTGACCGTCAGCACGGCAATATTCAGGGGAACGAACAAGGCATCCGATTTAACACTCATGGCACTCTCCGGCCGTCGTCAATTCAATGGATGACGAGCCTAAGTGCCGCTTGTGAGGACTGTCTAATCACTCTGGCCAACCGCACTATCGACCTGCTCTATCGGTGATTTTTTTCATTGCCTCGACCGCTGTCCTGGCCAATGAAACCGGGCGTCATCGAAACCCTCGATAGGCTCTTAAACACTGCCGATTGGACGAAAAAAGCCCTCGATGGGATCGTCGCTCCCTGCGCTTTCCGTGCGCCGTACGCATCTGCGTCAATACTCAATCAAAATTCCTTATCGAGCAGGTGCCGTCGTGGACATCAAACAACTCAAGTTCCTGATCGCGCTGGACGAAACCCGCCACTTCGGCCAGGCCGCCGCGCGCTGCCACATCACCCAGCCGACCCTGTCGATGCGCCTGCGCAATCTGGAAGACGAGCTGGATCTGGTGCTGGTCAATCGCGGCCAGCGCTTCGAAGGGTTCACCCAGGCCGGCGAGCGCGTCCTGGCCTGGGCCCGCACGCTGCTAGCCGCTCACGACGGGCTGTTCGCCGAAGCTGCGGCCTGCCGCGGGCAACTGGTCGGTAGCCTGCGCCTCGGGCTGGTGCCGCTGAGCAACTTCAATCCGGTCAATTACATTCAGGGTTTGTCCGGGACTTATCCGGAGCTGAAATACAGCCTGTCGTCGCTGAGTTCGGACGAGATCATCGAGGGGCTGGGCAACAATCAGCTGGACCTGGGCGTGTGTTATCTGGATCACGTCAACCCGAACTATTTCGAGTTTTTCGAGATTGGCGAAACCCGCGTCGGCCTGCTCTACGACACCCGCCACTTCCATTTCGAAGGCCCGGAAATGAGCTGGGAAGACGCCGCCGAACTGCCGCTGGGGATGATCACCACCGGCATGCACTACCGAAAGTCCATCGACCTGAGTTTCCGCAGTCGCGGGCTGAATCCGCAGCCGATCATGGAAAGCGATTCGACCTATCAATTGCTGCAGGCGATTCACCAGGGTTTCTGCTGCTCGATCATGCCGCTGGACAGCGGTCTGGAGGAGCCGATCGAACATCTGGCTTTCATCAATTTGCCGGATGCCAGTGTGCTCGCGCCGCTGGGGCTGGTGATGCGCAAGACCGAACCGCGCTCGGCGATTGCCGAGAAGTGTTTTGCCGAGGCGCGGAAGATGTTCGGGATCGAGGCGCCTGCCGTTTAACCCTCCCCAAGTTGCCTGAAACGTTGCACTTCGGTGCAGCGTCTTCAGGTTCGCCTGCGGTCATCGACCAAGCCAATCACTGCATCGGAACAAGCGATTGGACGCATTTTTCCCTGCCCCGTAGCCTGACTCCACTTCAGCGCTTCGGGGACTTTTCAAGATGCTGTGCCAAGTTGAACAACTCATCGAACCGGGCGACGCCAACGCCCCCGCGCCACAACCGGCGCAGGTGGCCTACCGCGAATACCTAGACGACGCGCCGGTGTCCCACGCGGCGCTGGCGGCGGAAATCGCGCTGGCCATCAGCTACAACGGCTTGAACCAAGCCGTGATGATGGTCTCGCCGGGCAACATCGAGGACTTCATTCGCGGCTTCAGCCTGAGCAACGCCATCGTCGACCGCCTCGACGATATCCATGACATCCGCCTGACCCATTTCGACCAGGCCTGCCAGGCCGACGTACAGATTTCCAGCCGTGCGTTCTGGGCCCTGAAAGATCACCGGCGGCAGATGGCGGGCACCAGCGGCTGCGGCCTCTGCGGCGTGGAAGCCCTTGAGCAGGCGCTGCCGCAACTCGAGATCCTGACCCCGACACCCTTGCCACCTGCCGCACATTTCAACGGCATTCGTCAGCGCATCGAACAGGCCCAGCAACTGGCCCGCAGCAGCGGCGCCCTGCACGCGGCGTTGTACTTCGACGCCGACGGCGAAGCGCTGCTGTGCCGCGAAGACATCGGCCGCCACAACGCCCTCGACAAACTGATCGGCGCCTTGCAATTCGAAGGCCTCGATGCGCGTCAGGGCTTCGTCGTGGTCACCAGCCGTTGCAGCCTCGAACTGATCCACAAAGCCGTGCGCGCCCGCCTCGGCACCCTCGTCAGCCTGTCCGCCCCTACTGCGCTGACCGTGCGCTGGGCGCTCAAGCACCGCTTGAACCTGATCCACGTCCCGCACCGCAATGCCCCGCGAATCTACAGCCCGATCCAGGAGCCCACCGCATGAGCAACACCCTCACCCACCTCGACGATCAGGGCCGCGCCAACATGGTCGACGTCAGCGAAAAAGCCGCGACCCGCCGTGAAGCCACCGCTCAAGCCTGGGTGCAGATGCGCCCGGAAACCCTGCAAATGATCCAGTCCAACGGCCACCCCAAGGGCGACGTGTTCGCCGTCGCGCGTATCGCCGGGATTCAGGCAGCCAAGCGCACCCACGAGTTGATTCCGCTATGTCATGCGCTGCTGCTCAGTTCGATCCACGTCGAGCTCAAGGCCTGCGAACCGGACCGCGTGCAGATCACCAGCACCTGCCGCCTCACCGGCCAGACCGGCGTCGAGCTCGAAGCCCTGACCGCCGCCAGCGTCGCCGCGCTGACCATCTATGACATGTGCAAAGCGGTGGACCGGGCGATGGTCATCGGCGACATCCGCCTGCTGAGCAAACAGGGCGGCCGCTCGGGCCACTTTCAATGGGAAAACCCGCAATGATTCTGATCAACTACTTCGCCAGCTACCGTGACCGGCTCAATCTGGGCGGTGAAAAGATCCCGGCCAGCGACACCCTCGCTTGTGTCGAAGACGTGCGGCAGATGCTGATGCAGCGCGGCGATGTCTGGCGTGAAGTGCTCGGCGCCGGCAACCTGATGTGCGCGGTGAACCAGGAGCTGTGCCAGCCGGATCAGGCGATCGAGGATTTCGACGAGATCGCGTTTTTCCCGCCAGTCACGGGGGGCTGAAGCATGGGTGTTCGAGTCCAGCGTAAAGGCTTCGATGCCGGTCAGTTGATTGCCGATTTGCATGCGCGCAACCCTCGGGTGGGCGCAGTAGTGAATTTCATTGGTTATGTGCGGGATCTGAACGTCGGGCAGTCGGTGACCGAGCTGTTTCTGGAGCACTATCCGGGCATGACCGAGAAGGCTCTGGAGCAGATTGCCGAACAGGCCCGCGAGCGTTGGCCGTTGCTGGCTGTGGAGATTGTGCATCGGGTCGGTGCGCTGTCGGTGTCCGAGCCGATCGTGTTCGTTGGCGTCAGCAGCAAGCATCGGCATGCGGCGTTTGAGGCCTGTGCGTTCATCATGGATGTGCTCAAGACGCGTGCGCCGTTCTGGAAGCGTGAGACTACGCAGCAGGGTTCGCATTGGGTCGAGGCGCGGGAGAGTGATCAGAATGCGGCGTTTCGCTGGAGTTTGGCGCATGCCTGACAGGGCTCTGTCGGCTGCAACAAAAGCCTGATTAGATAGCGACTCCCGCCGATTCGACCGTGGAGCCGCACTTGAGCACAACGCCTCCTGAGGATTTGTCCCGTCCAGAGCCTGTCAGCCTGCGCCAGGCCTGGCCCTTCTGGCTCAAACTCGGCTGCATCGGCTTCGGCGGCCCCGCCGGGCAGATCGCGATCATGCATCAGGAACTGGTGGAGCGCCGGCGCTGGATCTCCGAGCGGCGCTTCCTGCATGCCCTCAACTACTGCATGTTGCTGCCCGGCCCCGAGGCCCAGCAGCTGGCGACTTACATCGGCTGGCTGCTGCACCGCACCCGTGGCGGCGTGCTGGCCGGGGCGCTGTTTGTGTTGCCGTCGCTGCTGATCCTGATCGCTCTTTCCTGGATTTATATTGCATTTGGCGACGTGCCGGCGGTGGCCGGGGTGTTTTACGGGATCAAACCGGCGGTGACCGCGATTGTGCTGCACGCGGCCCATCGCATCGGCTCGCGCGCATTGAAGAACAGTTGGTTATGGGCGATCGCCGGGGCCGCGTTCGTGGCGATTTTTGCCTTCAACGTGCCGTTCCCGCTGATCGTGCTCGGCGCGGCATTGATCGGCTATTTCGGCGGACGCTGGGCGCCGCAGCGCTTCAGCAATGGCGGTCATCGCGGCAGCGAAAAATCCTTCGGCCCGGCCCTGATCGATGACGACACCCCGCCACCCGAACATGCGCGGTTCAGCCTGCCGAGGCTGCTGCGTCTACTGCTCATCGGTGCGTTGCTGTGGTGTCTGCCGATGGCGTTGCTGACGGCGCTGTTCGGCTGGGGCGGCACCTTCACGCAAATGGGCTGGTTCTTCACCAAAGCGGCGCTGCTCACCTTCGGCGGCGCTTACGCTGTGCTGCCTTACGTGTATCAAGGCGCGGTCGGGCATTACGGCTGGCTGACGCCGACGCAGATGATCGACGGCCTGGCCCTGGGCGAAACCACGCCGGGGCCGCTGATCATGGTGGTGGCGTTTGTCGGGTTCGTCGGCGCTTACGTGCAACCGACGTTCGGCCCGGAACACGCGTTTGCCGCCGGCGCGCTGGCCGCGACGCTGGTGACCTGGTTCACCTTCCTGCCTTCGTTCCTGTTCATCCTCGCCGGCGGACCGTTGGTGGAGTCGACGCACAACGAACTGAAATTCACTGCGCCACTGACGGCGATCACGGCAGCGGTGGTCGGGGTGATCCTCAATCTGGCGTGTTTCTTTGCTTACCACGTGTTCTGGCCCAACGGTTTTACCGGTCAGCCCGATGTTTTCTCGATCGTGCTGGCCCTCATGGCCGCCCTCGCCCTGTTCTTTTTCAAGCGCGGCGTGATCGAGGTGTTGATCGTTTGCGCCCTCGTCGGGCTGGGGTTTTACCTGCTGCGCTGAACCGTGGGGCATGCCACCGCTCGCGGAATCAGGCGTTTACTTATCCGGGGATTCCCCCTTACTATCCAGCCACACCGGCATGGCGGGACTCTCCCGCCGCCGACGTTTTCCGCCAACGGAAACACGCGTCATGAGCACGTCACTACAACAATCAGAATCGTTGAACGTCTCTGCACTGTGCGCCCTCCTTCACAGGGGCCGCGCATGAATCGCATCGTCAATCTCCCCATGGCCCTGAGCCGCTCCAAGCTGCGTCACTCCGCACGCCCGCCGGATATCTGCCTGCCCGTCTGATCGCGCCGGTAAAAATCGCGACAGCTCCCCCTCTTTTTTCGATATCCCTGCCAGGACGCCCGCGCCTTTTGCCGAGCTGCGTCCGGCCCGAATCTGCGCGCCTGTGCGGCGCCATCGTGAGTGATTGATTATGAAATTCGCAGCCATTGAAGACGCTCGTAACTTTCTTGAGCAGAACCCCGACATCGACATGATCGAGCTGTTCATCCTCGACGCCAACGGCGTGCCGCGCGGCAAGCTGTTGCACCGCGAAGAACTGCTCGCCGTATACGAAAGCGGTCGCCCGCTGCCAAGCACCATCCTCGGCCTGACCGTGCATGGCGAGGACGTAGAAAACTCCGGTCTGGTCTGGGACGTCGGCGATATCGACTGCCGCGCCTACCCGCTGGAAGGCAGTCTGGTGCGTCTGCCGTGGCGGCAGATTCCGACTGCGGCGGTGCAAGTCAGCATGCACCCGGAACAAGGTATGCCGGCGAGCATCGCTGACCCGCGTCACCTGTTGATCAAGGTCATCGACCGCTTGAAAGCCGAGGGTTACCACCCGGTAATGGCCTGCGAGCTGGAGTTCTATCTGCTCGACGCCAAACGCGATCACAACGGTCGCCCGCAACCGGCGCTGGATGCCGACGGTGGTCGACCGAGACACACGCAGGTCTACGGTTTGCGCGAGCTGGAACAGATCGAACCGTTCCTCGCCGACCTCTACAGCGCCTGCAAACTGCACGGCATTCCGGCACGTACGGCGATTTCGGAATACGCGCCGGGCCAGGTGGAAATCACCCTCGAACACGGCGACGCGCTGGAGGCGATGGACCAGGCCGTGCGCTACAAACGGCTGGTCAAAGCCGTGGCGCACAAGCACGGCATGCAGGCGACGTTCATGGCCAAGCCATTCGATCACCTGGCCGGCACCGGCATGCACATGCACGTCAGCCTCGCCGATGCCGAGGGGCGCAATCTGTTTGCTTCCGAAGACCCGGCCGGCACCCCGCTGCTGCGCACGGCGATTGGCGGAATGCTCGCCTCGTTGCTCGATTCGCTGCTGCTGTTCTGCCCGAACGCCAACTCCTACCGCCGCTTCCAGGCCAACAGTTATGCGCCACTGGCGCCGACCTGGGGGGTCGACAACCGCACCGTCAGCCTGCGCGTGCCCGGCGGCCCGGCTAACACGCGGCACATTGAACACCGCATCTGCGGCGCCGATGCCAACCCGTATCTGGCAGCGGCGGCGATCCTGGCGGGCATTCATCGCGGGATAAAAGACGACATCGATCCGGGCGAGCCGGTGGAAGGCAACGGTTACGCGCAGGCGAAAGAATTGCTGCCGACCGACTGGCTGACTTCGCTCACGGCACTGGAAAATTCGGTGTGGGCGCGGGATGCGCTGGGACAGGAATTCCTCGGGGTGTATCTGGCGGTGAAACGTGCAGAGTACCGGCAGTTCATGGCCGAAGTGGGTGAGCAGGACTGGCGCTGGTATCTGACCGAAGCCTGATCCTTTTTTACTCTTTTTGCCTTGGATACCGACATGACTGAACGCAGCAATTCCTACTACACCGCGACCCTCAACCGCGACACCGACTACCCGACCCTGCAAGGCCGGCACAAGGTCGATGTGGTGATCATCGGCGGCGGTTTTACCGGCGCTGCTACAGCCGTGGAACTGGCCGAAAAAGGCCTGAAAGTCGCCATCGTCGAAAGCCACAAGATCGGCTGGGGCGCCACCGGGCGCAATGGTGGGCAGGTCACCGGCAGCCTGTCCGGCGACGGTGCGATGCGCAAACAGATGCGCAATACATTGGGCGATGAGGTCGACGATTTCATCTGGCACCTGCGCTGGCGCGGCCACGAAATCATCAAGCAGCGGGTCGAGAAATACGCGATCGATTGCGACCTCAAGCACGGCCACTTGCACGCCGCGTACAAGCCGAGCCACATGGCCGGTTTGCGCAGCGATTACGACGAAGCCGTGCGTCGCGGCATGGGTGATGAAGTCAGCCTGCTCGACCGCAGCCAGGTGCGCGATCTGCTGCAAAGCGAGCTGTATCACGGCGCGATCAAGAACACCCGCAACATGCATTTGCACCCGCTCAACCTGTGCATCGGCGAAGCGCGGGCGGCGGAAAGCCTCGGTGCGCTGATCTTCGAAAACAGTGAAGTGCTGGAAATCATTCACGGCGACAACCCAGGTGTGCGCACCGCCCACGGCCAGATCGACGCCAACCAGGTGCTGCTGGCCGGCGACGTCTACCACAAGCTCGAACCGGGTCAGCTCAAGGGCAAGATTTTCCCGGCCATGGGCGGCATCGTCACCACCGAACCACTGGGCGATCTGGCCCGGCAGATCAACCCTGAAGACCTCGCCGTTTACGACTGCCGCTTCGTCCTCGATTACTACCGCCTCACCGCCGACGGTCGCCTGCTGTTCGGCGGCGGCGCCAACTACAGCGGCAAGGACTCACGGGACATCGCCGGCGAACTGCGGCCGTGCATCGAACAGACGTTCCCGGCGCTCAAAGGGGTGAAGATCGATTACCAGTGGAGCTGCGTGATGGGCATCGTCATCAACCGCATCCCGCAACTGGGCAAGCTCTCGGACAACGTCTGGTATTGCCAGGGCTACTCCGGCCACGGCATCGCCACGACCCACATCATGGGCGAAATCATGAGCCGGGCGATCACCGGGCAGATGCAGCAGTTCGACACATTTGCCGCGTGCTCGCACATTCGCGTGCCGATGGGCGATCTGTTGGGGAATCCGATGCTGGCGGCGGGCATGTGGTACTACCAGATGCTGGAAAAACTGCGCTGATCGAACGGGCCCCATCGCCAATGATGGGGCCTTTTTTTGCCGCAAAACCTCAGTCAGGCAACTGCTCCACCTCAATCCCCAACCGCCGATAATCCTCGACACTCCCCGACGCCACATGCCGTTCGGTGATCAGCGTGTGCAAGCGCTCGCAAGGCGCCACCACAAACGGTTCGACCGCGCCAAGCTTGTCCGCCGTGGTCACGGCAATCACCCGCGCCGCACAGTCGAGCAGCGCCTGCTTGACCGGCACTTCATCGAAATGCAGCGAGGTGATACCCACGTCCGGATGAATCGCACAGACCCCGGTGATCGCCAGATCAGCCTTGATCCCCGACAACAGCCGCAGCGCCTCATGACCGCCAGCCGACATGGTTTTCGGATTCAACTGCCCACCCGCCAGAATCACTTTGATGCCCGGATATTCTGACAACGCGATCGCCGTCATGGGTGAGGCAGTGACCGCCGTGAGGTTGATATCCCTGGGCAACGAGCGCGCCACCTGCAACGAAGTGGAACCGGAGTCGAACATCACCGTTTGCCCGTTCCGCACCTGCTGCGCTGCCAATTGCGCCAGACGAATCTTCACCTCGTCGATCTCGTCCAGCCGGGTGAAGTAATCCTTGCCGGTGTCCTTGGGCCTCGGCAGCGCGCCGCCGTGCACGCGCTGCACCAGTCCGGCGTTATCCAGCTCGGCCAGATCGCGGCGGATGGTGTCTTCCGACACCGTAAAATGCTGGCTCAACTCGGACGCCATGACCTTGCCGTCACGTTCGAGGATCAGAAGGATTTTCTGCCGACGCAGGGAAGGAAGCTCGGAAGCGGAATGATCGTGCATGGTTTTGCCTGTTTGTGCTTTTAATTGCAGGTTTGCGCGAGCTTAGCCAAGCAAACCTGCAAACACAACGCCGGTATCAATGGCTTCGATCATTGGAATCACGAAGCCGAATTTTTTCTTATTACCCGCCCCCGGCAGAATGGCCCCACTTTCAAAAGGACCAGGATGAACACCCCATGAACCTCAATTTCGCTTTCGCCTGCATGGTCGTCGTATCGTTTGCCATCGCGCTCGGGCATGCCTGATCAGACCGACGCCGCCAGATGCTCGCGAAACCATTTGTGCGCCGGGTCGCGGTGCGAACGCTCGGCCCAGAGCATGGCCATTTCGTAACCCGCCACTTGCAGCGGCGGTTCGACCACTTGCAGCGCGGTATTGCCGCGCGCCAGCCGTGACGGCAGCATCGCCACCAGATCGGTGCTGGCCAGCACCGACATGAGCAACAGAAAGTGCGGCACCGACAACACCACGTTTCGCGTAAGCCCCACCTCCGCCAGCGCCTTGTCCGTCACCCCGAAAAAACCTCCGCCCTCCGGCGATACCAGCACATGCTCCAGCTCGCAGAACTGTGCGCGGGTCGGCTTGCGTTGCAGTTTCGGGTGCCCGGCGCGACCGGCCAGCACATAACGTTCGGTGAACAGCGCACGCCGGTGCAGTTCCAGCGGCGCGTCCTCGCTGGTGTGCAGCGCCAGATCGATCACACCCTGCTCCGCCTGCTTGACCAATTGCCGGGGCGACAGGTCGAGCACCGCCAGCCGCGTGCCCGGCGCCTGACTGCGCAGCCCGCCGAGGGCCGGCAGCAGAATGGTCGATTCGCCATAGTCCGAGGCCGCGACTTTCCAGGTGTGGGTCGCCTGCGCCGGGTCGAACGGACTGGCCGGCGCCACCGCCCGCTCCAACGCTTCCAGCGCCTCGCGCAACGGTTCGCGCAATTCATCGGCCCGCGCCGTCGGGCGCATGCCACGAGGGCCCGGCAGCAACAGCGGATCACCAAAAATCTCCCGTAACCGGGCCAGATGCACGCTCACCGACGGCTGCGACAGATGCAGCCGTTGCGCGGCGCGGGTGACGTTGTGCTCGGACAGCAGCACATCGAGGGTCAGCAGCAGATTGATATCCAGCCGTCTCAAATTATTCATGGCTATACCAGACATATCAGACATTCATTTCCAATATACCTGCCGGGCGCCGATCCTGCTGTCACTCAGCAACGGAGCCTCACCATGAATGTGCTACTGGTCTACGCCCACCCCGAACCGCAATCGCTCAACGGCGCGCTCAAGGACTTCACCGTCCAGCGCCTGAAAGCCGCCGGCCACACCGTGCAGGTTTCCGATCTCTACGCCATGAACTGGAAAGCCAGCCTCGATGCCGACGACAGTCCCGGCCGCGACAGCACTCGCCCGTTCGACGCGTCCCTCGATTCGAAACTCGCCTTCGAACAAGGCCGGCAAGCCGCCGACATCACCGCCGAGCAGGCCAAACTGCTGTGGGCCGACACCCTGATCCTGCAGTTTCCGCTGTGGTGGTTTTCCATGCCGGCGACTCTCAAGGGCTGGGTCGAGCGGGTGTACGCCTACGGATTTGCCTACGGTGTCGGCGAGCATTCGGATTCTCGTTGGGGCGACCGTTATGGCGAAGGCACCCTGAAAGGCAAACGGGCAATGCTGATGGTGACCGCCGGCGGCTGGGAATCGCACTACAGCCCGCGCGGAATCAACGGCCCGATCGATGATCTGCTGTTCCCGATTCATCACGGGATTCTGTATTACCCGGGCTTCGAGGTGCTGCCGCCGTTCGTGGTGTATCGCACCGGAAAAATGGATGAAACGCGGTTTGCCCAGACGTGCGAAGAACTGGGCGTTCGGCTGGATGAGTTGTGGAGTAGGCGGCCGATCGGATTTCGGCGGCAGAATGCCGGGGATTACGAGATTCCGGCGTTGACCTTGAAGGACGATATTGCGCCGGGCAGCGAAGGCTTCGCCGCCCACCTGAAATAGCCGCTCACCTCAAAAAACAGGGGGCCTGGCCTCCTGCTTTTTTTATTCAACCACCACCCGCGCCTTGCGCACGAACAGCGCATGCACCTTGTCCCAGAAATTGCCGCCCAGCACGAAAAAGCTGCCGACGAACATCAAGTCGCCCAGCGCCTGCATCTGCCAGAGGTTGGGCCGCACGCCAGGGAAGAAGTTGTCGAAATACGGTTCCAGGAAGGACGACAGCAGCGGCAGACAGAACATCACCACGCCGATCTTGTGGCGCATCGGGCTGACTTCGGCCACCGGGGTCGGAATCACGCCGGAAATATAGTGGCCGATCGTGCGTTTGAGTTCGGCGAACCCGGCCTTGCCCATCACCGCGATCACCAGCAGCAACAGCACTTTATTGCTGATGAACAACACCCCGGTCAGCGCCGCGACTTTCGAGCCCGGCACGTCGAGGGCGGCGGCAATCGGCACCATCAGCCACGAACCGAGCATCAGGCAGATGATTGCCACGCCGACCTTGAAACGCCAGCTGGCGCTGGTGGGGGCAAGCGGTTCTTGAGCAGTGTCCATGGCTTCCTACCTTTTCGTCGGGGGCGGTTCAGGGGAGTTCGCCTGAAAAAGCGTAGCAGCTGATTGCTTCGATCAACCCGCAATCTGCGGTCTATGCTCCAGTGACATTTCCCGCTGGGGCCTCCCGGTATGCCTGCAACGCCAGCTCTGCTGATCCGTCCCGGCCACCTGCTGCTGCTCGGTGTGCTGAGCCTTGGCGGCTGCCTGCGGCTGGGTCCGGATTTCCAGCCGCCGGCGGAGGACTGGAACAAGCAGTGGCAAAGTCCGGCGCTGGAGCAGGCCAGCGAACGCGGCACGCTGCCGGACCTGCGCCAGTGGTGGCAGGTGTTTGCCGATCCGATCCTCGACCGCTTGATCAGCGACGCCGAAGCCCGCAACAGCAGCCTGAAGATCGCCGGCCTGCGGGTCCTCGAAGCCCGCGCGCAACTGGGCATCGCCGACAGCGGTCGCTACCCGCAACTGCAACAGGCCAGCGCCGACAGCCTGTACATCGACCGCCACCAGTCCGGCGGCACCAACCCGCAGGACTTGCACTTCTGGCAGCACAGCGCCGCGTTCGATGTCGGCTGGGAACTGGATTTCTGGGGTCGTTTCAGCCGCGCCATCGAGTCCGCCGATGCCAGCTACTTCGCCGCCCAGGCCAACTACGAAGACGCCCTCGTTCTATTACGCGCTCAAGTGGCCGACACCTACTTTGCCCTGCGCACTACTGAAGCCCGGCTGCGGGTCGCCCGGGAAAACGCCGCCCAGCAAAAACGCAATTTCGAGATCACCGAAAAACTCTTTCGCAGCGGCCAGACCGCCGAACTCGACCTGCAACAGGCCAGAACCCAATACCTCGGCACCCTGAGCAGCATTCCGGCGTTCGAAGATCAATTGCTGCGCACCCGCAATGCGCTGGCGGTGCTGGTCGGCCAGCCGCCCGGTGGCGCGGCGTTTCTGGCGGAACAACCGGGGCTGATTCCGCTGGTGGATCGCGCGGTATTGCAGGACGTCCCGGCCAACCTGCTGCTGCGCCGTCCCGATGTGCGCGCGGCGGAACTGAATGTGGCCGCGCAATCGGCGCTGGTCGGCGTGGCTGAAACCGATCTGTATCCGTCGCTGACCTTGCTCGGCAGCATCGTCTGGTCCAGCGACACCCTCGGCGCCACCCCGCGCAGCCTCGACCTGATCGGCGGCCCGAGCCTGCGCTGGAACCTGTTCGATTACGGCCGCATCCACAACAACATCCGCGTACAGGATGCGCGCTTGCAGCAACTGATCGAGGCCTATCGCGACAAGGTCCGCCAGGCTGCCCGCGAAGCCGACGACGCCGCCAGCGGCCTGACCAAAGCGCTGGAACGCGAGCGCATTCTGGGCGAGGCCGAAGGCGCGGCGCGGCGTTCGCTGGTGCTGGCCAACACTCAATATCGCGAAGGCTATTCAGACTTTCAGCGGGTGCTCGACGCCCAGCGTGCGTTGCTGGAGCTACAGGACAACTATCTGGTCAGCCGCAGCAATGCCGTGAGCAATCTGATCGCCCTGTACCGCGCCGTCGGCGGTGGCTGGCAAAGCGCCGGGCCGCAGATTGATCCAGCGACCCGGCAACAGATGCAGCAGCGCACCGATTGGGGCGACCTGCTGAGCGCCCCGCCGCCCCAACCGACCTATCCGATTCCCTCGCAGGTAGACCGCCATGAGTGATGAAGCGCCGCCGGATCCGGCGAAAAAAGGCATCCGCTGGGTGCTGTTGGTGATTGTGCTGAGCCTGGTCTGGTATCTGCTGGCCGACCGCTTTACGCCCTACACCCAACAGGCGCGGGTCGGCGCTTTCGTGATCCCGGTGGCGGCGGAAGTCGCGGGCCGGGTGATCAAGGTCAACGTGCGCAACAATCAGGACGTGCAGGCCGGCGACATCCTCTTCGAGCTCGATCCGCAACCGCTGCAAATCGCCGTCGACCGAGCCCGCGCCGATCTGGAAAACACCCGGCGCACGGTCGGCGCCAGCACCGCCGGCATCGCGTCGGCCCAGGCGTCGTTGCGGGCCGCGCAAGCCAATGAACTCAAGGCGCGCCAGGACAATCGACGGCTTGAGGGCCTGTACAAAGAAGATCCGGGCACGGTGTCCGTGCGGCTTCTGGAAGTGTCCCGGGCCAACCACGAAGCGGCGGTCAGCAAGGTCGCCGCCGCCAAGGCCGAAGTGCTGCGCGCGCAGGAGCAGGAAGGCGGCAACACCGACACCAACGCCAAACTGCTCAGTGCCGCCGCTACGCTGGCAAAGGCCGAACTGGATCTGGCCAATACCCGCATCGGCGCGCGTTCGGCGGGCCTGATCACCGACCTGCGCACCGATGTCGGCCAGTTCGCCGCTGTCGGCAGTCCGGTGATGACACTGATCACGATCCAGGACGTGTGGGTCAGCGCCGACCTCACCGAGAACAACCTCGGCCGGATCAAGCCCGGCACGCCGGTGTCGATCATCCTCGACGCCCTGCCCGGCGAAGTGCTCGACGGCCGGGTGCGCAGCGTCGGTTATGGCGTCAGCGTCGGCCAGACGCCGCCGCCCGGCACCCTGCCGACGATCCAGAACAGCCGCGACTGGCTGCGTCCGGCGCAGCGTTTTCCGGTGATCATCGAGTTCAGCGAAGAGGCGAAAAAGCGCTTGTTCGAGAGTCGTTCGATTCGCGCCGGCGGGCAGGCGGAAGTCATGGCGTTTCCCAGCGAAGGCAATCTGCTCAATCCACTCGGGCGGGTGTTTGTCTGGCTGATGAGCTGGCTGAGCTATGCCTACTGAGCGGCCTATTGAACGCAGCGTCCCGGCGCAAAGAGCCTTGCGGCTGGCCTGCGGCACGGCGTTGTGCACCGCCGCCAGTTACGGCCTCGCCTTGCCGCTGTCTTTTTTGTCGCCGGTGCTCGCGGTGTTGCTGCTGGCCAGCATGCCTCGACCGTTGCCAGTCAAAATGGCGCTGGTGCTGACGCTGGTCGCCGCGTTCACCACCAGTCTCGGCCTGTTGCTGGTGCCGTTGCTGCGTTATTACCCGATATGCGGCGTGCTGCTGATCGGTGTCGGTCTGTTTCTGGTGTTCACCTACGGCTTGCGCGGCGGCAACGTGCTGATCATGACGTTCCTGGTGATCGGCATGACCATGATCTCCGCCGCGGGCTTCGCCTCATTCGAGCTGGCCATGGCGGTGATCGGCGCGCTGGTCAAAGGCCTGTTGCTGGCCGTCGTCATGGTCGGACTGAGCCACGTCCTGTTCCCGGAACCGGCCAACAGCCCCGCGCCACCACCCGCTCCCGCCCTGCCCGCCGAAGACGTGCCCCGCGTAGCGATGCGCGCAACGCTGATCGTGCTGCCGACCTTCCTGCTGGTGCTGATCGACCCGGCCAGCTACCTGCCGATCATCCTCAAAGCCGTCAGCCTCGGCCAGCAGAGCACCACCACCCGCACCCATCACGCCGGGCGCGAATTGCTCGGCTCGACCTTATTGGGCGGGCTGCTGGCGGTGTTGTTCTGGTGCGCGTTGAGCCTGTTCGTGCACCTGTGGATGTTCTTCCTGTGGATGCTGCTGTTCGGGCTGTTGGTGGCGCGCAAACTCTATCGGCTGCACCCGACGCAACTGACGCCGGGGTTCTGGCTCAATACGCTGATCACCATGATCATCCTGCTCGGCCAGTCCGTTGAGGACAGCGCGGCGGGCAAGGACGTCTACACCGCATTTGCGGTGCGCATGGGCTTGTTCATTTTGGTGACGCTCTACAGCGGCGTGATGATGCACCTGCTCGTCGCGCACCGGGAAAACCGTCAGGGCGTGACCTGATAACCCCGCCCTTGCAGGCAACCGGTGTAGGCGCTTGAGCTGGCCGAAGCATCGGTCCGCCGCTGCTCGCGCCGATCCTGTCGCTGCCGCGCACCGCCGACCACCGCACCGGCGGCAGCCGTTTCTTTGGCTCGGTTCTGGCGGTAATCCTGCTTGCGGTCATCGTCCACGGCTTCGTAGAACTCGTCGTGTTGACGACCGCGCACTTCCGCGGCGGTGGCGCCGGCAGCGGCACCCACGGCAGCGCCCTTCAACCGACCGCCGGCTTGCGGTGTAGACGTGGTTGAGGTGGACGCGATGGAGTGACAATCGTTGATGTCAATCTGGGTTTGTTGAGAGGTCTGGCCCTTGAGCGGGACGACGGATTCAGCGCTGGCCTGTGTGGCGCACAGGCACGCTGCGATGAACAGTGAATGGCGGAACATGATGACCTCCGACGCGGCGGGGTTGCCTGTGGGGCGGGGTAATCTGGGAGTGTAGTTCACGGGGCGCAAAGCCCGTGTTCAAGCGTCCTCCCGCACCCGCCGAACCTGCACCAGCAACGCTGGCGCGAAGTGCAGCACCACCATTCGCGCCAGATGGTGAGTCAGGATAAACACCACATTCAGCCCGCCGGCGAACGCCACAATCGCGATGGTTTCGATGGCTCCTGGCATGTACGCGAGCCACAGCGACAACGCATCGCTGCCCAGCAATCGTGCCGCCGCCAATGCAAAAACCGCCGCGACCAGAATCATCAAACCCACCGACACCAGCGCCGTGCGGCCATGACGTCCCAGTTCCGCGAGGCCCAATCCCTGGAATCGGGAACCGATCCGCACACCGAGAATCAGCGCCGCCAGATTCAGACTCCAGTCCGGCATGTGAAAGCCCTGCAGCCATCCTGATTTCACGAACACGGCGGTGATGATGATTGCCGTCAGCATGAACGGCGCCGGTACGCCAGCGGCCAGCAGCAAACGTCCGACCACCACGCTCAAACCGATCACTGCCAGCACGGTCAACGCCATGCCCGTAGACAGCGGCTCGACCTCGGCCACGTCAACCGGTGCCGTTCCGGGAATCAGCAAACTCACCAGCACCGTGATCAGCAGCAGCCGCATCAAGTGCACAATGATCACCTTGCTCGATGCCTGATGCGATTCCAGCAAATCGAACACCGCTGCCAACGCCCCCGGATACACCGCCAGCAAGGCATCCGTGCGATTCCACCCCGCCCCGCGCGACAGCCACCACGCGGCCAGCGCGACCTGCACTGCCAGGCACAGCAACAACACACCGAGGCTCGGCAACATCGTCGAGACAGTCGCGCTGTCCCAGGCTTCAAACATCAACCCGGTGGCAATGCCCAGCGTGACCTGGATGTAGCCGAGGCCATAGGGCGTCGCCGGCGCGAATTTGAATTTGGTGACGACCAGTGCCGTCACAAGAATCGAGCCCAACAGCAAACCGTGGGGCACGCCTTCGAACTGCAACAGTGCGCCGAAGCCGGCAGCAATCAACAAACACAGAATGGATTTCATGGTCGCCTTCCTGGCTATTCAAAGTGCTTTTCAGTTAAATCAGGCGCGCAACCGTCCAATCGCCCGCCGATATTTTTCGATCCGCTCCAGATCCTCCCAACTCGGCGAGGCAATCCGCGACAGGTCGCTGTTCTCTTCCAGATCCGCCAGCTTCACCACCCGTCCGATCGGGTTCTGCGCCGCGCGCTCGACGAAGTCCTCGTAGGATTCGCCGGGCACTTTGGTCACCGATTCGATGGCCGACAAAACGGCTTCGCTGAAGCCTTCCTTGCGCAAATCCTCAAGGCTGATGCCGCAATCCTCGACCACATCGTGCAGCACCGCGACGATGCGCTCTTCCTGGCTGCTCATGCGCAACATGACCTTCAGCGGATGCAAGATGTACGGCGCACCGCCCTTGTCCACCTGCCCCGCATGGGCCGTGGCGGCAATGGCGATGGCGCGTTCCAGAGTCTGGGTCATGAGTGTTTCCTCGGGTCAGACGCCGTACCGGCCGCCAATATAGAAGTGGCGCTTGAACCAGCGCCCAATCGCCTGCAAACGCCCGGCTGGCTGCGCCGGCTCGGCGTACCGTTGGAGGATCAGCGAGACCAGATCAGCCTGGCTCTCCCCCGAATGCGCGTCCATCAATTCGGCCACCCACGCACATCCGGCCTTCTTCAAATGCTCACGCCATTCACCGGGCCAGCCATCCAGCTCATCCAGCGCCAACCACCGCGCACCACCCTGCTCGACATGCCCGCCGCCAATCGATTGCTCGAAACAGAACGGCGTCGCCGGGCGGGACAGGTCGATGCTGAAGATGTAGATGTCCTGGGTTTTGTGCTGCGGCGTGGGGGCGTTGTTGCGGCTGCCGATCTGAATCATGCGCGGTTCCGTCCGTGGGAGAGGCGTTACAACTTGTTTCGCAGTCTACGACGTGGTGCTGGTGGGGGGAACCTTTGGTGATGAGCCGGGGCGTGGCAAGTGAAAAGTTTGACTGGGCAGTCCGGGGATTTCGTTTCAGTCGCCCACAAAAAAGGGACACCGTTGGGTGTCCCTTTTTGCGTTTGGAATGAGGCCGATGGATCAGCGTTTCATGGCTTCACACTGGTTGCGCAGATCCCCGTCGCCGATGCTCGCACAGCTGCTGCCCTGCTTCGCTTCACAGAAGGAGCGTTTGTCACGATCCTGGATACTCGCGCATGAACCGCCTTTCTCCCCTTCGCAAGCGGTGCGAAGATCGTAATTATCGATCGAGGCACAACTACTGCCTTTCTTGGCGTCGCAATAGGCGCGCTGGTCACGATCCTGGATACCCGCGCATGAACCACCCTTCTCCGCTTGGCAGGCCGTGCGCAAATCGTAATTGTCGATGGAATAACAACTGCTACCTTCCTCCATGGCCTGGCAATAATTGCGTTTGTCTGGGTCAGTGATGCTGGCACAACTGGCGGAAACGTAACCGCTGAACAGCAACAACATCGCAAGAATCAGTTTCATCTCACACTTCCTTGAGCTTGCCGGGAAACAGCCTGGCACTGGGTAAAGCAATCAAAACCAGATCAGCGCTTCATGGCCTCACACCGCGTACGCAAATCATGGTTGTCGATATTCCCGCAACTGCTGCCGCCCGTGGTCGCATTGCAGTAGGCACGCTGGTCGTGGTCATCGATGTTGCCGCAGGAACTGCCACCCTGCTCCGCGTTGCACCGCGCACGCAGGTCATGATCATCGATGTTGCCGCAACTGCTGCCGCTCTGTTTGGCGTTGCAGTAGGCGCGCTGGTCATGGTCGTCAATGTTGCCGCAGGAACTGCCGCCCTGCTCCGCGTTACACGCCGCCCGCAGATCGTGATTATCGATGTTGCCGCAACTGCTGCCGCTCTCCCTCGCATTGCAATAGGCACGCTGATCGTGATCATCAATGTTGCCGCAACTGGCAAAGCTGTAGCCGCTGAACATCAACAACATTGCGAGTAATAGTCTCATCACACACTTCCATGGTTGACCAGGAACCAGCCTGGCACTGCTTGAGCCGATGAATGAGCGTCGCGACACGCCATCAAATTGACATCGGTTTTGGGGAAAGTTCCGGGGCTGGAATGTGTGAGGGATTTTTTGATCTGAAAACGCCGTAGGAAATTACTTCGCGTGGTGAGGGAGCTTGTTCTTGTGGGGCTGCGAAGCGGGCCGAAACCGGGCAAGTCATTTTCCCCTGACACGCTGTAGCCCTTGATTTACGCCAGTCGCGCCGCCGAACAGGAGTGAACTCTCGGGCCACGAGTGGTGATTTCACGTCCTACAGTCTGATTGCGACGGTAGGAATCGGTGCCTAAAGTGGGTCTGTCGCTTAACAAATTTGGCGATAGGGTTTCGCAGCCCTTAAGATTGACACCCTATTTCGTCTGGCACGGCCGAGTCCCGGCTGCGCAAATTATGGCGGTTGTGCGTGGGAGACCCTTCGGGTCTGCCGGGTCTTGGTGTTAATCCTCCGGTCTGCGAACCCGCGCATAGCTGCCACCCATTTTGTTTCGCAGCAGGACGGTGGCAATTCTTCTCAACAAAGGATTAACACCATGACGACACCGAAACTTATGCGCCACTGTGCAAACATGTCCCACCCGGCCACCGATCACCCCGTCCTACTCATCAACGCCGAAGCTCCATTGCACGACCTGCACGCCTGCGCAAGTGAACGCCTTGACGCCGTTCTTAAATACTTGGACCTCATGGCCTGCATCCACCTCCCCGACCATGCCGAACACGATATAAACACCGTCACCACCATCGCCAGAATCATGGTGCAGGATGTGAGGGACGTGTTTCGACTGATTGAACGTCGAAATTTTTGAACCATAAATTCAAAAACAACCTTCTATTTAGCTATATAGAAAAGCCGTAGGATTGCGGCTTTTTGCTTCAAAACTCTAAATCCGTCCGAGAATTCGTGAAAATCACCCTTGTATTCCGACTTTGGTCTCCCCCCTCTTCCACTGACAAAAACTTAGTGGCACTCTGACACCTGATAAACAATCTAGCTGCGCTAGGGCGCTATCCCACTCAACAACCCGCACTGCAATAACAAAAATTGAAAGGATTTCATCATGCAAAAATTAATTTTCTCTCTTCTCTTCCTCAGCACTTTCACTTGCTCTGCCGCAACAATCCTCAACCCGATGGATTTCGACGGTTCTGAAGCACAGAAGAAACAAGTTATTGATTCCATCACAACAACTGTGAAAAAAGACTACTGCGAAAAAATCGACATGTGCCAAGAAAGCACTTTGCGCATGATGGAAAAGCAGAATCTCGATGCTTTTAAAGAAGCAACTAAAGCTACAGATAGAAAAATAATGGACGCAGTTATTCGAGACTACTGCGATAAAATCGACATGTGCAACTACGGAACAATATGGATGATGTACAAGAAAAATTTCGAAGCCAAAAACAAAAACCTTGCATGGTAATATAAAAAATTCCACAAAGAGCACTAATTAAATAAATCCGTCAATTTTTCACAGCGCACCCAACCAGCCAGAGATCATACATGTCCCAAAGTGATATTAAAGAAAAAGAAATAGAGCAAAAAACAAAAAACTTACTAGAAGTACTAAAACGACTCGACACATACATCGGGACAACGAATACAAAATGCACAATAATAATGTCTTATTGCGCAGCAGTCATTGGACTTACAACGTTACTAATAAGTCGCTCGGTACCAGACGTTAACCATCCAGCATTCTTAGTTTTCATTGGCTTATGTTCAATCATTGTGATAGCCAGCTCAATCGTATGCATGTGGATGGCAATATCCGTTATATTTCCTGTGACTTTCAGCTCACCAAAAAATCACAATGGAAATTCATCATTGTATTTCGGAGATATAAAATCAATAAATGACGGAGCAAATGGATACCAGCAAAAAATTAAAACCCTCTCCCACGCAGATTTTCTAGAAGACTTGTGCGATCAGATTTTTACATTATCGACTATAGCCTCTGAAAAATTTGACCGCATTAAGAGAATATCTTGGTGCCTCATGTACTTAAATTTCATCCCAACAGCCGCCCTATTAATATCGTGCGTAATCTATTTCATTGATAGCAGGGGAATATTTTGAAAAACGGAATCTCACGAAAAAGCTTTGATGGACTTCTTGATTCAGCACGAAAAAAAACAATAAACAAGTCTTTTGTTGGTACTGAATCCCTAATGGACTCTGCCTTTGAAAGCCGGAGCAGATCAATAAATGAGGCGTCTGCTTCCAAGGAGATACAAAGCACCGAGTCCATTCAGAGCGACATTCGAACAGCTTTCAAAAAAGATGGCTGGAACCAAAGTCCTATTGGTAGCCATCCAGATTTTGCCTACTTAGCCGAAACCGACCTCCAAGAAAAACACCACATATGCTCTTTATTTCTTGATATAAAAAACTCTACTAGGCTTTCATTTATTTATGACCTAGAAGACGTTGTAGCAATAAAAAATACGATCCTGAAAGCCGCCGCCGAAACAGTCAGAGCCATGGACGGTTATGTGCATCGCTTTATGGGAGATGCACTTTTAGCTTTTTTTGGGGGAAAAAGAAAAGACAAAGATGATAGTGTCATCAATGCCATAAACTGCGCATCTGTTCTTGAATCGCTGATGACCGGAACAATAATTCCAGCACTTGAGGACAATGGCTTCAAAGCAAGCTACTTAGGCTTCCGCATCGGCTTGGACTTTGGACCAGACGAAAAGGTACTTTGGGCTTCCTATGGACTCAAGGGTGTATTCGAAGTTACGGCTACATCTTTTCACGTAGACGTGGCGGCAAAATTACAAAACATGGCTGGACGAAACAAAGCCATGTTTGGCGAAAGCATCATGAGCGAAATAGATTTCCCAGACCTCTACCAAAAAACAAAAACATACTCCGAAGGTGGAGTGACAAAGCACATATACAATCTAGACAAAACATATTCAGACGCAGAAGGCCAGTCATACACATACAAAGTCAGGGAGCTTGATCACGAAAGCTATCGAGATCTACTACCCTACTCAACTGAATTAAAACAAACATTCAAAGGCTCTACAGCCTTATCCTGCCCAGGAATAACTTACTCCTGTTACTGCTTAGAAAACGGTTCCGAAATAGAGTACAGGTCGATTTCTCGAGCTCTTGCCAAGGGAGTGAAATTAAAATTCAAAGTTCAACTTTTGAGCAGTGTTTACAACGAACAGTCTTTCCCACTTTCTGTAACATTTACAAAAACCAACCACGGAAAAGAGGCTGAATCAAACAAGCAAGCTGGAACTTTTCCCAAGCCAGTAACAAAAGTCGTACGCGACCATGGTTTTCACACACCGTTTTTTGCGGGAAAAACCCTTGAGGAACCAGAATCAACCTCTTATAGAGGTCTTCACACGATGGAGGTCAATATAAAAGATGCCAACCATGTAACAATATTTAAAGACATAATTGGGGTATATATTAAATAGCCAACAAAACTCGACCTTGAAACAATCAAATCTTGGAAGGTGGCTTCCCTACTTAGTGAAAATACCACCTTCCTTTCACCTTAACGGCTCAACAATAAATTGCATCCGCCGCGCGCAACCATCAATACAATCAAAAATTCGCCGGCGTATTCGCACTAATAATCTCCGCCTCATCCGCCCCGATATTCCGGAACTTATGCGGCAGCGTCGTCGGAAAATAATACCCATCCCCAGCACTCAGCACACTCACCTGCCCATCCACCGTCAACTCCACGGTGCCACGCGTCACCAACCCACACTCCTCACCTTCCGAGTGAACAATCGGCTCTTCCCCCGAACTCGCGCCCGGCGCGTATTGCTCGCGCAGCAAGCGCATCTGGCGGCTGGGGACAGAGGCGCCGATCAGCAGCAGGCGCAGGCCGTGGCGGCCGAGGTCGGGTTGTTCGTTGGCGCGGAAGACGTATTGGTGTTCGCGGGGGGGCTGGTCGAAGGTGAAGAAGTCGGCCAGGGACATCGGGATGCCTTCGAGCAGCTTTTTCAGTGAGCTGACGGAAGGACTGACACGATTCTGTTCGATCAGGGAGATGGTGGCATTGGTAACGCCGCTACGCCGGGCCAGCTCGCGCTGGGAGAGTTTGTAGCTTTCGCGTACTAGTTTGAGTCGAGAACCCGTATCCATGACAGCCTTATGTGAGAACGACTTAAGGGTAATGGGGGTGGGTGGCGGGTGCCGCGCAGGTCGCGCGGATCACGTTGCTCCCGTGTCCCGGAACCGTGAAAGGCGGCTATTAAATCACGTTTGTTGGTGTTGCTCAGCAGGTTCGATGGACGGCACATGAAAAAGCCGGCAGCGCCCTTTTTGGGGGCGCCGCCGGCGAGGTTAATCAGATGCCGAAACGGTCGCGCAGCGAGTAGTACACGGCGCCGAGGGCGGTCAGTGGCGCGGAGAAGGTACGGCCGCCGAGCATCGGCATGTGTGGCAGGGAGGCGAAGGCGTCGAAGCGTTCGGCGTCGCCGCGGATCATTTCCGAGATCAGTTTGCCGGCCAGGTGCGAGCACGTGACGCCGTGGCCGCTGTAGCCCTGCATGTAGTAGGCGTTTTTCTCGATGCGGCCGAATTGCGGCATGCGTGACATGGTCAGCAGGAAGTTGCCGGTCCAGCGGTAGTCGATTTTCACGTCCTTGAGCTGCGGGAAGGTCTTGAGGATCTTCGGGCGGATCAGGGTTTCGATGTCGTCCGGTTCACGAGCACCGTAGACCACGCCGCCGCCGTAGAGCAGACGGTTGTCGGCGGTGAGGCGGTAGTAGTCGAGCAGGTAGTTGCAGTCTTCGACGCAGTAGTTGTTGGTGATCAGGCTGCGGGCCTGCTTCTCGGTCAACGGTTCGGTGACGCAGATCTGCGAGCCGCACGGCATGCTCTTGGCCGTCACGCGGTTGTCGAGGCCCTGCGGCAGGTAGGCGTTGCCGACGATCAGCAGGTACTTGGCGCGGACCTGGCCTTTGGCGGTGCGCACGACGTTGGGCTCGCCGTATTTGATTTCCACCGCAGCGGATTGCTCGTAGATCTTGCCGCCCAGACGCACGATGGCCGCGGCTTCACCGAGGGCCAGGTTCAGCGGGTGAATGTGGCCGCCCTGCATGTCCAGCAGACCGCCGACGTAAGCGTCGGAGCCGACTTCGCGGCGGATGTCCGCAGCGTCGAGCATCTTCAGGTTTTTATTGCCGTAACGTTCCCAGCTACGTTTCTGTTCGGCGAGTCCCTTGAGCTGTTTGTTGTTCATCGCTGCGAAAATGCCGCCCGGGCGGTAGTCGCATTTGATGTCGTATTCCTTGATGCGCGAACGGATGATGTCGGCACCTTCGAAGATCATGCTGCCGAGGATTTCGGCGGTCTTGTCGCCGTAGCGCTCTTCGATCACGTCGACGTCGCGGCTGTAGGAGTTGACCAGTTGGCCGCCGTTGCGACCGCTGGCGCCGTAGCCGACTTTCGCCGCTTCCAGCACCGTCACCTTGTAGCCGGCTTCGCTCAGGAACAGCGCCGAGGACAGGCCGGTGTAGCCGGCGCCGATGATGCAGACATCGCACTCCACCGACTCTTCGAGGACCGGGAAATCGATCACTTCGTTGCGGGTGGCGGCGTAGTAGCTGTTCACGTGTTGTTGTTTCATTTTTTTATTCTCCGAGGGTCGCCGGTTGCAGGCGACCACCGCTGTAAAAGAGTCAGAGCTTGATCCAGGTCGCTTTCAGCTCGGTGTACTTGTCGAACGCGTGCAGCGATTTGTCGCGACCGTTGCCCGACTGTTTGAAGCCACCGAACGGCGCGGTCATGTCGCCGCCGTCGTACTGGTTGACCCACACGCTGCCGGCGCGCAGGCCACGGGCGAAGGTGTGGGCCTTGCTCAGGTTGCTGGTCCAGACCCCGGCGGCGAGGCCGAAGATGCTGTCGTTGGCGATGTGCAGCGCTTCTTCAACGGTGTCGAAGGTGATCAGCGACAGTACCGGGCCGAAGATTTCTTCCTTGGCGATGGTCATGGCGTTGGTCACGCCGTCGAAAATCGTCGGCTCGATGTAGGTGCCGCCGGTTTCTTCGAGGGTGCGTCGGCCGCCGGCGATCAGCTCGGCGCCCTGCTCGCGGCCGATGCTGATGTAGCGCAGCACGTTGTCCAGTTGACGCTGATCGACCACGGCGCCGACGGTGGTCGCCGGATCCAGGGCGTGACCCGGTTTCCACGCTTGCAGCGCTTCCACCAGCAGCGGGATGAATTGCTCGCGGATCGAACGCTCCACCAGCAGGCGCGAGCCGGCGGTGCAGACTTCGCCCTGGTTGAACGCAATGGCGCCGGCCGCCGCTTGTGCTGCCGCGCGCAAGTCCGGTGCGTCGGCAAACACCACGTTCGGGCTCTTGCCCCCTGCTTCGAGCCAGACGCGTTTCATGTTGCTTTGGCCGGCATAAATCATCAGTTGCTTGGCAATCGCGGTGGAGCCGGTGAAGGCCAGCACGTCGACGTCCATGTGCAGCGCCAGCGCCTTGCCGACGGTGTGGCCGAAGCCTGGCAGGACGTTGAACACGCCTTTCGGAATGCCGGCATCCAGCGCCAGTTGCGCGATGCGGATCGCGGTCAGCGGGGATTTTTCAGAAGGCTTGAGGATGAACGAGTTACCCGCCGCCAGGGCCGGGGCGAATTTCCAGCTGGCCATGATCAGCGGGAAGTTCCACGGCACGATCGCAGCAACAACGCCGGACGGCTCGCGGGTGACCAGACCGAGTTGATCGTGCGGGGTGGCGGCGACTTCGTCGTAGATCTTGTCGATGGCCTCGGCGCTCCAGCGGATCGCGTTGGCGGTCGCCGGGATGTCGATGCTCATCGAGTCGCTGATCGGTTTGCCCATGTCGAGGGTTTCGAGCAGCGCCAGTTCTTCCTGGTGTTGCAGGATCAGGTCGGCGAAACGGATAAGGATGCGCTTGCGCTCGGCCGGGGCCTTGTTCGCCCACACGCCGGAGTTGAAGGATTGGCGTGCGGCTTCAACGGCGAGGTTGGCGTCAGCTTCATCGGTGCTGGCGACGGAGGCCAGGAAACGGCCGTCGACGGGGCTCAGGCATTCGAAGGTTTCGCCGCTGATGGCCGGACGGTATTCGCCGTTGATGAAGGCACGGGATTCGAGGGTCAGGGACTGGAAGCGTTGTTCCCAGTCGTTGCGGGTCATGGTCATGGGGGGTGACTCACACAGAGAAAGAGGTGACCGCCGCTCACATGGGAGCGGCGATGCTTGTGAGGTGAGCGCTTGAGCGTCAGACGGTATGCAGATACCAGTTGTACTCAAGGTCAGAGATCGAGTTCTCGAACTCGGCCAGCTCGCTTTCCTTGCACGCGACGAACACGTCGATGTACATCGGGTCGATGTAGCGGGCCATGACTTCGCTGTCGTCCAGCTCACGCAGGGCGTCGCGCAAATTGTTCGGCAGGCTCTGTTCGTTCTGCTCGTAGCTGTTGCCTTCGACCGGGGCGCCCGGCTCGATTTCGTTGGTCAGGCCGTGGTGAATACCGGCCAGCACGGAAGCCATCAGCAGGTACGGGTTGGCGTCGGCACCGGCTACGCGATGCTCGATGCGCACGGCATCCGGCGAACCGGTCGGCACGCGGACGGCCACGGTGCGGTTGTCGATACCCCAGCTCGGCGAGTTCGGCACGTAGAACTGTGCGCCGAAGCGGCGGTACGAGTTGACGTTCGGGCACAGGAAGGCCATTTGCGCAGGCAGGGTCTCCAGCACACCGCCGATCGCGTGGCGTAGCGCGGCGTTCTGCTCGGGATCCTCGCTGGCGAAGATGTTGTTGCCTTCTTTATCCAGGATCGAAATGTGCACGTGCAGACCGTTGCCCGCCTGGCCCGGATACGGCTTGGCCATGAAGGTGGTGTCCATCTCGTGGTCGTAGGCGATGTTCTTCACCAGACGCTTGAGCAGGACGGCGTAGTCGCACGCCTTGATCGGGTCGGACACGTGGTGCAGGTTGACTTCGAACTGCGCCGGGGCGCTTTCCTTGACGATGGCGTCGGCAGGAATGCCCTGCTCTTTCGCGCCTTCAAGGATGTCTTGCAGGCAGTCGACGTACTCGTCGAGGTCGTCGATCAGGTAAACCTGAGTGGACACCGGACGCTTGCCCGACACCGGCGAACGCGGCGATTGCGGACGGCCGTTCACGTTGTCCTGGTCGATCAGGTAGAACTCGAGTTCGAACGCGGCGCAGATGGTCAGGCCCATTTCGTCGAACTTGCGCACCACGTTGGCCAGCACTTCACGCGGGTCGGCGAAGAACGGCTCGCCTTCCAGTTCGTGCATGGTCATCAGCAGCTGTGCGGTCGGGCGCTTCTGCCAGGGCTCGATGCTCAGGGTGCCAGGGATCGGGTAGCAGATACGGTCGGAGTCGCCGATGTCCAGGCCCAGACCGGTGCTTTCCACCGTGGAGCCATTGATGTCGAGGGCGAAAAGCGAGGCCGGCAGATTGATGCCTTTCTCGTAAACCTTATGAAGACTGGTGCGCTCGATGCGCTTGCCGCGCACCACACCGTTCATGTCTGCAATCAGAAGGTCGACGTACAAAACCTCAGGATGTTTCTTAAGGAATGCGTTTGCTTCGTTGAGTTGAACGGCACGCAGAGGGACCGACATGATGCACCTATTTAGCTGTTAATTATTATGTTCACTGCTGTTTCGCCGAGCCAGTCAACCCGAACGGCAAAGTGAAGTCAATAGCGAACACAGGGCCGCTCAGCGTTTATTTTTCGGGCTTTTTTTAACACTCTCGTGCCAAAGCAGGCGCCAGAGCCCCGGTCTTGATGAAGATTTGATGAACGGCGTTTAGAATTTTTTACATGGGAGTTGTTAATTAAAATCAACGAGGCTAAGCTCCGGAAAAGCTCGTTCAAGTGTCAAACTTCGAGGTGAATAAAAATGGCATTCAAGCCATTGATCGGCGTTACTGCGTGCGTCAAACAGATTGGCCTGCACCCCTATCACATCAGCGGCGACAAGTACGTTCGCGCTGTCAGCGTTGCGGCGCTGGGGTTGCCCGTCGTCATTCCTTCCCTTGGCAAACTGACTGAAATCGAAGACCTGCTGGGTCAGCTCGACGGTCTGTTGCTGACCGGCTCGCCGTCCAACGTGGAACCTTTCCACTATCAGGGCCCGGACAGCGCTCCCGGCACGGATCACGATCCGGCGCGGGATGCCACTACCCTTCCTCTATTGCGTGCAGCCATCGCGGCGGGCGTTCCGGTACTCGGCATTTGCCGCGGCTTCCAGGAAATGAACGTGGCGTTCGGCGGCAGCCTGCACCAGAAGGTGCATGAGCTGCCGGGCATGCTCGATCACCGCGAAGCCGACAGCCCGGATGTCGCCGTTCAGTACGCCCCGGCCCATGCCGTGACAGTGCTGGCCGGAGGTGTATTCGAAGCGCTGGAGCTGCCGGGTGAATTTCAGGTCAACTCGATTCACAGTCAGGGCATCGACCGCCTCGCTCCCGGCCTGCGCGCCGAAGCCGTGGCGCCGGACGGCCTGATCGAGGCGGTCTCGGTGGAGCACAGCCCGACCTTCGCCCTCGGCGTGCAATGGCACCCCGAATGGCAGGTGCTGGACAACCCGAACTACCTGCGGATTTTCCAGGCGTTCGGCGAGGCCTGCCGCCAGCGTGCGGCGCGACGCAACCAGCGCTGACGCCACCCAACGATTGCAAAACCATTTACTGCCCCCGCGGGGTCGGCGGCTGCGCGTTTGCACATCCGTCATCCGCGATCAGCAACACACCGCGAAAACAAAAAGCACCACCCGGCAGCCAGGACGGCGGCGCCGAACAACCCGCACGGTGCGGGTCTGCAATCCACTCTTAAGCCAGGCCGCGTTGGCCGGGCGACTGAAACCTGTTGGGAGTTTCACATGGCAAACGCCTCCAGCACTTACAGGAAGGCTCTTGAAGGTCATCAGCAACCGAAAAAGGTTCTGGTGAAGGTCGATCGAGTCACCAAGAAGTTCGACGAAACCACTGCGGTGGACGATGTGTCCCTGGAGATCCATCAGGGCGAAATCTTCGCCCTGCTCGGCGGCTCCGGCTCGGGCAAATCGACCCTGCTGCGCATGCTCGCCGGTTTCGAACGGCCGACTGAAGGACGCATTCTGCTCGACGGTGTGGACATCACCGACATGCCGCCGTACGAGCGGCCGATCAACATGATGTTCCAGTCCTACGCCCTGTTCCCGCACATGACTGTCGCGCAGAACATCGCCTTCGGCCTCAAGCAGGACCGTTTGCCGGCCAGCGAAATCGACGCCCGCGTCGAAGAAATGCTGCGCCTCGTCCACATGACCCAATACGCCAAGCGCCGCCCGCATCAACTGTCCGGCGGTCAGCGTCAGCGCGTGGCCCTCGCCCGCTCGCTGGCCAAACGTCCGAAGCTGTTGCTGCTCGACGAACCGATGGGCGCACTGGATAAAAAGCTGCGTTCGCAGATGCAGTTGGAACTGGTGGAAATCATCGAACGCGTCGGCGTGACCTGCGTGATGGTGACCCACGACCAGGAAGAGGCCATGACCATGGCCGAGCGCATCGCGATCATGCACCTGGGCTGGATCGCCCAGATCGGCAGCCCGGTCGACATCTATGAAGCGCCGGTCAGCCGCATGGTCTGCGAATTCATCGGCAACGTGAACGCCTTCGACGGCACCGTGGTCGAGGACCTTGAAGGTCACGCGATCATCCACAGCCCGGACTTGCAGCAAAAGATCTACGTCGGTCATGGCGTCAGCACTTCGGTGCAGGACAAGTCGATCACCTACGCGATCCGCCCGGAAAAAATGCTCGTCAGCACGATCAAGCCCGAGACCCGCTACAACTGGTCCGAAGGCAAGGTGCATGACATCGCCTACCTCGGCGGCCACTCGGTGTTCTACGTCGAGTTGCCGAGCGGCAAGATCGTCCAGTCGTTCATGGCCAACGCCGAACGCCGTGGCGCGCGGCCGACCTGGGACGACAAGGTCTACGTCTGGTGGGAAGACGACAGCGGCGTGGTACTGCGCTCATGAGAACCTTCAATCAGCAATTCCTGCGCCTGGTGCCCAGCGGGCGAAAGTTCGTCATCGGCATCCCGTTCATCTGGCTGTTCCTGTTCTTCATGCTGCCGTTCTTTTTGGTGATGAAGATCAGCTTCTCGGAAGCCGCGCTGTCGATCCCGCCGTACTCGGAGATCTACACCTACGCCGAACAGAAATTTCAGCTGTTCCTGAACATCGGCAACTACACCATGCTCGGCGAAGACGAGCTCTACCTCTCGGCCTACCTCGGTTCGCTGAAGGTGGCGCTGCTCAGTACGCTGATGTGTCTGGTGATCGGTTTCCCGATGGCCTACGCGATCACCAAGACCGGCAAGGAAACGCAAAACGTCCTGCTGCTGTTGATCATGATGCCGACCTGGACCGCGATCCTGATCCGCGTTTACGCGTGGATGGGCATCCTCAGCAACAACGGTTTGCTCAACGCATTTTTGATGTGGACCGGGCTCACCGATCACCCGATCGAGATCCTCAACACCAACACGGCCGTCTACATTGGGGTCGTGTATGCCTACCTGCCGTTCATGGTGCTGCCGCTCTACGCCAACCTGGTGAAGCACGACGGCAGCCTGCTGGAAGCCGCGCAGGATCTGGGTTCGAGCAACTTCAACAACTTCTGGAAAATCACCGTGCCGCTGGCCAAGAACGGCATCATCGCCGGCTGCATGCTGGTGTTCATTCCGGTGGTGGGCGAGTTCGTGATTCCGGAACTGCTGGGCGGCCCGGAGACCCTGATGATCGGTCGCGTGCTGTGGCAAGAGTTCTTCAATAACCGCGACTGGCCAGTGGCATCTGCTCTGGCGGTGGTGATGCTGTTGATCCTGATTGTGCCGATTCTGCTGTTCAACCGCAGCCAGGCCAAAGAGATGGAGGCACGGGGATGAAACGCTTCGGTTTTGCAAAGTTCATGTTGATCTTCGGCCTGACGTTCATTTATCTGCCGATGCTGATTCTGGTGATCTACTCGTTCAACGCCTCGAAACTGGTGACGGTGTGGGGCGGCTGGTCGGTGAAGTGGTACGTCGGTTTGCTCGACAACACTCAACTGATGGGCTCGGTGGTGCGCTCGCTGGAAATCGCCTGCTACACCGCGATTGCCGCCGTGGCGCTGGGCACCCTCGCCGCCTTCGTGCTGACCCGCGTGACCCGCTTCAAGGGTCGCACGCTGTTCGGTGGTCTGGTCACGGCGCCGCTGGTGATGCCTGAGGTGATCACCGGTCTGTCGCTGTTGCTGCTGTTCGTGGCGATGGCGCAACTGATCGGCTGGCCGCAGGAGCGTGGCATCGTCACGATCTGGATCGCCCACACCACGTTTTGTGCCGCTTATGTGGCGGTGGTAGTCTCCGCCCGCTTGCGCGAGCTGGACCTGTCGATCGAAGAAGCGGCGATGGATCTGGGCGCGAAACCGTTCAAGGTGTTTTTCCTGATCACCATTCCGATGATCGCGCCGTCGCTGGCGGCGGGCGGCATGATGTCGTTCGCCCTGTCGCTGGACGATCTGGTGCTGGCGAGCTTCGTGTCCGGCCCGGGCTCCACCACCCTGCCGATGGAAGTGTTCTCGGCCGTGCGTCTGGGTGTGAAGCCCGAGATCAACGCCGTGGCCAGCCTGATTCTGCTGGCAGTGTCGCTGGTGACCTTCCTGGTCTGGTACTTCGGCCGCAAGGCAGAAGCCAACCGCAAGCGTGCGATTCAGGAAGCGATGGATCAGACCGCCAACGAATCGTGGCAGCAACCGCAACCTCAACGAGTGGCAGCGACGGCCTAGGGCCGTCGCGTTTTACGGCTTTGCGCTTTTGCTTAAAAGCTTTTGAATAAAAAGAATGGAGTTTCACCGATGAAAATGTTTGGCAGGACTCTGCTGACACTGTCCTTATTGGGCGCAATCGCCACGGGCGCCCAGGCCAACGACAAGGTGCTGCGCGTTTACAACTGGTCGGATTACATCGCTCCGGACACCGTCAAGAAGTTCGAGGACGAGACCGGCATCCGCGTGACCTACGATGTGTTCGACAGCAATGAAACCCTCGAGGCGCGTCTGCTCGCGGGTAAATCCGGCTACGACATCGTGGTGCCGTCCAACAGTTTCCTGGCCAAGCAGATCAAGGCCGGGGTCTATCAGACCCTGGACAAATCGAAACTGCCAAACTGGAAAAACCTCAACCCGGTGCTGCTGAAAAACGCCTCCGCCAGTGATCCGGACAACGCCCACGCGTTCCCGTACATGTGGGGCTCGATCGGCATCGGCTTCAACCCGGACAAGGTCCGCGAAGTGCTCGGCAAAAATGCGCCGACCAATTCCTGGGACCTGCTGTTCAAACCGGAGAACGCCGAGAAGCTGAAGGCCTGCGGTATCAGCTTCCTCGATTCGCCGACCGAAATGCTCCCGGCCGCCCTGCACTACCTGGGCTATCCGGTGAACGACAAGGACGTGAAGCACATCGCCGAAGCCGAAGCGCTGTTCATGAAGATCCGGCCGTCGGTGGCGTATTTCCATTCGTCCAAGTACATCTCCGATCTGGCCAACGGCAACATCTGCGTAGCGGTCGGCTATTCGGGTGACGTGTTGCAGGCCAAGGCTCGCGCGGTCGAATCGGGCAACAAGGTCGAGATCGACTACAGCATTCCGAAGGAAGGCGCCGGCAGTTTCTATGACATGGTCGCCATCCCGCGCGATGCCGCCAACGTCGAGAACGCCTACCTGTTCATGAACTTCCTGATGCGCCCGGACATCATCGCCGAAGTCACCAACAGCATCGGCTACAGCAACGCCAACGAAGCCGCGACACCGCTGGTGGACGAAGCGATCCGCAACGACCCGGGCTCGTACCCGCCGCAAGCGGTGATGGCCACGCTGTATGCGGTGCCGGATCAGCCGATCGCCACACAGCGGATCATGACCCGGGGCTGGACACGCGTGAAACTCGGCAAATAACCTCACCGCGATCGTTCAGTATCGATTTCCGTTCATGCAGCGCCTTACCACCGCTGCCCCCTGCTCTGAACGGCCTCACCTGGCTTCCTCGGTTCAGGTGAATTCAGGCGCCCTCGGGCGCCTTTTTTTGTGGGCTCAGATCAGTGGCCAGTCGGCCAGCGAGCGGTAGCGGCCCTTGTGGGATTCGAACAGCGCAAAGCGTTCAGCGCGCAGGAAGAACTCCGGCGGCGTGGCGGATTCCGGTTCCGGCGCGCGGTAGTCCCGGGCCAGCGTCAGGTGCGGACGATACTCGCGCGTCGCCTCTTCAAACCCGAACGGCAACATCGCCTGCTCCAGCGCATACACCAGCCGCAACAATCCCTGCGGTGCCTGCTCCGGCGCCAGCGACAACACCCCGGCCCGTCGCCAGACCTGCAACCGATCCAGTGAAATTCTCAGCGCCTCCCCCGGCGTGCGCACTTTCGCCGCCGCCTCGCAGACTTCGCCAATCTGCGCCAACGGCACCGCACCGAGAAACAGCAGCGTCAGATGAAAGTTGTCCGCCGGCACCGGTTTGCCGGTGCGCAGCCCCAGTTCGCTGCGCCACTGGGCAATCGCCTTGCGCTGCGCCGGCGGGCAGTCCAGGGCAAAGAACAGCCGCTTGACCGGTTGATCCCCGCGCGTTTCGTCCGTCATGGCCACGCTCCTTCGTTCGTCGAGATCCCTGGATTCTACACGCCCGTTTCTGGCGACTCTCGGCATGGGGTTTATAGTTCAACGATTGCCATCAACCGGAGGACGTCATGCGCGAGATCCTCAGCAAAGAACCCTGGTGGGCCCGACCGCCGAACCCCGGGCAGGATGAGAGCGAACTGGAATGGGGCTGGCTGGTGCATTACAGCGAAGGTGAGCCGCGTTTCGAATTCGTCCGCGAGCGGCCGACGGACGAGCAGATCCGCAACCGCAAAGGCTGCCGGATCACCCCGTCGGCGGAGTGACCCGGCAACGCGGCATCAAGGCTCGAGAATGTCCTTGAAGCCACCGAAGATCATCCGCTGCCCATCGAACGGCATCGGATTGACGTCCGGCTGCATGCGCGGGTCTTCCATCATTTTCCCCATGCCGGCGTCGCGGGTGGCTTTGTCCGGCCAGACCAGCCAGCCCGCCGATACGGTTTCGCCTTCCTTGAGTTTCACCGCCATCGGGAATGAGGTGACCTTGCCGTCCGGCACGTCATCGCCCCAGCCCTGGATCACCTCCAGAGCGCCGTATTCCTTGAACAGCTTCGCGGCGATTTCGCAGTGTTTTTTGTACTGTTCGCGATTGGCATTCGGCACGGGCGCCACGAACACATCGATGTAAGCCATGATCATTCTCCTTGCAGGGTGGGTTCGATCTGCTGAGTAGTCGACTCGGGTGGCCGCCATTCGACACGGTTGACGCCCAACCCGACCGACGGCTCATCCCGCCCGCCCAGATTGCCCTCGACCTGCGCCGCCATGTGCAGCGTGCCGGCCATCACGCCGGTGGTCGGGTTCTGCACCAGTTTCAGCCAGGCCTTGTCGAAGGTGTTGCCCAGGCTGCTGCGGATCAGGGCTTCGCTGTCGGGGCGGTCGTTGGCCTGAATGATCGCGCGGATGCCCGCCACACCGACCGAAATCAGCGCCCCGGCCAGTTTGCCTGCCGCTGCCGCCACCGCGCTCGCGGCGCCGCGCGGGGCCATTTCCGCCTCCATGCGCTGGCTGGCGCGCTTGGCCACCGGCGCCATGGCCGTATCGGTCGAGGCCACGCCTTTCGAGCCGCCGTCGGTGTGGATCTTGTCGATCAATGCGGCGTAGGCCGGCAGCGTGTTCAACGGCTGCGTGCTGACAACCTGATACAGCGAAGCGTCCCGGGCCGGCGGCGGGCCAAGGGCGATGGCGGGGATTTTCTGCAACCGCCCGTTGAGCTGGGCGATAGGCACGCCGTGGCGCTGGGCGATGACCGGCATCTGCTGCGCCATCAGCTGCGCGTAGAACGCGGTGGACTGGCCGAGGATCGCATCCGGGTCGATCTCCACCGCCACCGGAGCCAGCACCCGTTCCTGATATTGCTCCAGCAGATAGGCCGCCAGACGCTTGGCCGAGGCATCCTGCTCGCCGCTGGCACTGATCGTGTACCAGCTGACCTTCATCGACAGCCATTCCTGGGTCCAGTAACTGCTGAACCACGGGATGAAATTTTCTTCAGTTTGCTCATAGACCCGAATGCGCCAATGTTCCATCGAGCCACGGGCGAACAGCTTGACCTGCTCGGTGGCCTGCTTCGAGGCGCTGACGATTTCCCGGTCGATCTGCTGCCAGGTGGCCGGCGAGACCACCACTGCCGGCGCGGTCACCGGGGCCCGCGCCGTGGTGGCGCAGCCGGCCAGCAACACCAGTGCGGCGACGAGCAGCGCACGCAGGTTCACGGTGGCGGTCCTTATCTGTTCTTCGGGCGGGAGACCTGAAGAATCCGGGGGAGATGACATGAGTATAGGTGCGTGCGGTGCGCCGTTTATCCGCTGGTCAGGGCTGCGCCAGTCCAACCATCAATGGCGTCGATATTCACCATTGCGACGATTGCCTTCCGCCGACCGCTCGCCAAAGGCACGATTAACCCATCCGAAACACACAGCACGAGGAGTTCACATCATGATCAGCAACGTCACCCTCGCCGTGAGTTTCCCGGTCTTCGGCAGCAACTACTACGATCAGCACGCCGTGTCGCGCAAGACACAAGCGCTGGTGTTCGACGAAGCCTTCGAAGATCTGTTGATGCCCGCCGCCAGCAATCATTTCAGCAATGAAGTGGTCGGCCTCAACGATCAGTTCCGTTTTCTGAGCGACATTCTCGCCACCCATTTGCTGGACATCGAGGCCTCCGTGCCTGCGCGATCCAGCGTCCGGGCGAGCGCTCATTTTTAATGCCAGAGGGCGTTCCCGTCGGGGAACGCCCTCTTCGTTTCAGTCAGTCATCATCCCGGTCGCGGTGATAACGACGCCCGTCGCGGCGGTCGTCGTCGCGGTCGTCCCAGCGCCGGTCATGATCGTAGTAACGGCCATTATCGCGGTCGTAATGCCGGCCATGGCGATGGTCATCATCGAAATCCGCCACACAGCCGCCTAGCAGTACGGCGGCGGAAACAGTCAGCAGCAGGCTTGTTGCACGCATCATTCAGAATTTCCCTAAAACCAAGGTCTTGACGACGGAAACAGTCAGCGCGGGTGCGCGCTGGCGCAGATACGACCGGGGAAAAAGGCTTTGATTCACTGGCCACCAATGACCGTTCATCGCCCATCCTCCCGCGTCCGGCCCATTCACCCAGTGGCCGTTTGATGGCTTTGACTGGGGCGAAATCCGACAAAACCTTTTCCTCCCCCCTGCGGTCACTCCTAGAACAGACCAAGACTGGCTACTACGCCGGCGTGCCCTGGCGGGTCATTTGCAACCTGCCGACCTGATCAGAGGAAGCCCAGCCATGAACGACCATCCGCCGTTGGCGATTTCCCGACGCCGTTTCCTGATTCTCGGGGCCGTGACCGCGACTGCATTCGCGATGCCGCCCTTCATCAGCCTCAAGGCCTACGCGGCCACTCTGGAGCAACCGGCCATGGCCAAAGTGACCCTTGAAGTCAACGGCAAGCCGCAGACGCTGGAGATCGACACCCGCACCACCCTGCTCGATGCCCTGCGCGAACACCTGCACCTGACCGGTAGCAAAAAGGGCTGCGACCACGGCCAGTGCGGCGCCTGCACGGTGATCGTCGATGGCCGGCGAATCAATTCCTGCCTGACCCTGGCGGTAATGCAGGACGGCGCCAAAGTCACCACCATCGAAGGCCTCGGCATGCCGGACCACCTGCATCCGATGCAGGCGGCATTCATCAAGCATGACGGTTACCAGTGCGGCTACTGCACGCCGGGGCAGATCTGTTCGGCGGTGGCGGTGCTTCAGGAAATCCGCGACGGCATCCCCAGTCACGCCAGCGCCAGCCTCACCGAACCGCCGCAACTGATCGCCAGTGAATTGCAGGAACGCATGAGCGGCAACATCTGCCGTTGCGGCGCCTACTCGAACATCATCGAAGCCATCAGCGAAGTCGCGGAGGTGCCAGCATGAGAGCGTTCAATTACAGCCGCGCCGACTCTCCTGCCGCAGCCGCCCAAGCCGCGCAAATCGAAGGCACGCGGTTCATCGCCGGCGGCACCAACCTGCTGGACTTGATGAAGCTCGACATCGAAACGCCGCAGCAGCTGATTGACGTCAATCACCTGGGCCTCGACCAGATCGAAGCCACCGACGACGGCGGCTTGCGCATCGGCGCTCTGGTGCGCAACACCGATCTGGCCGCCGACAGCCGCGTCCGGAAAGACTACGCGCTGCTCGCTCGCGCCTTGCTCGCCGGCGCATCGGGGCAGTTGCGCAACATGGCGACCACCGCCGGCAATCTGCTCCAGCGCACGCGCTGCCCGTATTTCTACGACACGAATCAGGCCTGCAACAAACGCAATCCCGGCAGTGGCTGCGCGGCGATTGGTGGTGTCAGTCGACAACTCGGCATCATCGGTGTCAGCGACGCCTGCATCGCGACCCATCCGAGTGATATGGCGATCGCGATGCGTGCGCTGGATGCCCAGATCGAAACGCTCAAGGCCGATGGCAGCACCCGGCGCATCGCCATGGCGGACTTCCATCAATTGCCCGGTACAACGCCGAATGTCGAAACCAGCCTGACACCCGGTGAACTGATTACCGCCGTCACCCTCCCCGCGCCAGTGGGCGGCACCCATGTCTATCACAAGGTGCGCGACCGCTCGTCGTACGCCTTCGCCCTGGTTTCCGTCGGTCTGATCCTGCAGAAGGAGGGCAGCGGTCGCCTCGCGGTCGGCGGCATCGCGCCGAAACCGTGGCGGGTCGAAGCGGCGGAAGCGCTGTTGCCGCAAGGCGCGAAAGCCGTCAGCGCGCGCCTGCTCGACGGCGCCACGCCGACCCCGGACAACCAGTTCAAAGTGACGCTGGTCGAGCGCACGATTGCCTCGGTGCTGGCCCAAGCGAGGGACGAAGCATGAAATTCGACACGCCCGCCACCACCAACCCGATTGATCAGCTGAACGTCATCGGCAAACCCACCGACCGCATCGAAGGTCCGCTGAAGACCAGTGGCCAGGCGCCTTACGCCTACGAGCAACATGAAGCCGTGAAGAATCAGGCCTATGGCGTGATGGTCGGTTCGGCCATTGCCAAGGGTCGCATCACCCACATAGATCTGGATGCCGCCCGCGCCGCGCCGGGGGTGCTGACCATCGTCACCGCCGCCAACGCCGGCAAGCTCGGCAAAGGCAAATACAACGCCGCGCATCTGCTGGCCGGGCCGCAAGTGCAGCACTATCACCAGGCGGTGGCGCTGGTGGTCGCCGAAACCTTCGAACAGGCGCGGGCCGCCGCGCAGCTGGTCAACGTCGAATACGCGGCCGACAAAGGTCAGTTTGATCTGGCCAGCGTGCGCGATCAGGGGGTGGAGCCGAAAGACGAACTGCCGGACGTCACACACGGCGATTTCGCCAGCGCTTTTGCCGCCGCGCCTGTGCAGTTCGACCAGACCTACACCACGCCGGATCAGTCCCACGCGATGATGGAGCCCCACGCGACACTCGCTGCCTGGAAAGGTGATCAGGTGACGCTCTGGACCTCCAACCAGATGATCGCCTGGAGCGTCGGCGACATCGCCACCACCCTCGGTCTGCCCAAGGAAAACGTGCGGTTGATCTCGCCGTACATTGGCGGTGGGTTCGGCGGCAAGCTGTTCATTCGCGCTGATGCGATCCTCGCCGCCCTTGGCGCACGTCTGGCGAACCGGCCCGTGAAGGTCGCCCTCGCCCGTCCGCAGATCGCCAACAACACCACCCACCGCCCCGCCACCATCCAGCGCATCCGCATGGGCGCCACGGCGGACGGCAAACTCACCGCCATCGCCCATGAAGGCTGGTCGGGCAACCTCGCCGACGGCAAGGTCGAAGTCGCGGCGCAGCCGAGTCAGTTACTCTACGCCGCAGAAAATCGCCTGGTAAGCATGCGCCTGGCACCGCTGGATCTGCCGGAAGGCAACGCCATGCGCGCACCCGGCGAAACCCCGGGGCTGATGGCGCTGGAGATCGCCATGGACGAGATGGCGGAACAGCTCAAACTCGATCCGATCCAGTTCCGCATCCTTAACGACACGCAGGTCGATCCGGTGAAAACCGAGCGGCCATTCTCCCAGCGGCGACTGATCGAATGCCTGCAAACCGGCGCCGAACACTTTGGCTGGGATAAACGCAATGCAACGCCCGGCAGCCGTCGCGAAGGTCGCTGGCTTATCGGCATGGGCGTCGCGGCGGCGATTCGCAACAACCTGCTGGTGAAGTCCGGCGCGCGAGTGCGGCTGGAGCGCGACGGCAAGATCACCGTCGAAACCGACATGACGGACATCGGCACCGGCAGCTACACGATCATTGCCCAGACCGCCGCCGAAGTGATGGGCGTGCGGCTCGACGATGTGGCTGTGCATTTGGGCGATTCGAATTTTCCGGTGTCGTCCGGCTCCGGCGGCCAGTTCGGCGCCAACTGCTCGACCGCCGGGGTCTACGCGGCGTGCATGAAGCTGCGCGAAGCGATAACGGCCAAACTCGGCATGAGCACGGGTGAAGCGCAGTTTGCCGATGGCCACGTGCGGCTGGGCAGCAAGAAAGTGCCGTTACGTGAGGCCGCGCAACATGCCGCAATCGAAGTCGAGGACAGCATCGAATTCGCCGACCTCGCCAAGCAGTACCAGCAATCGACCTTCGGCGCGCACTTCGTCGAAGTCGCCGTCGATGCCGCCACCGGCGAAGTCCGCGTAAGGCGCATGCTCGCGGTCTGCGCCGCCGGGCGGATTCTCAATCCAAAATCGGCCCGCAGCCAGGTGATCGGCGCGATGACCATGGGCGTCGGCGCGGCGTTGATGGAAGAGCTTTCGGTGGACAAGCGTCAGGGTTTTTTCGTCAACCATGACCTGGCGGGCTACGAAGTGCCGGTGCATGCCGACATCCCGCATCAAGAGGTGATCTTCCTCGATGAAACCGACCCGATTTCCTCGCCGATGAAAGCCAAGGGGGTCGGTGAACTGGGGATCTGCGGCGTGAGTGCGGCGGTGGCGAATGCGATCTACAACGCCACGGGCGCGCGGGTGCGGGAGTACCCGATTACCCTGGACAAGATTCTTGATGCATTGCCGCCGATGATCTGAAACCGGTAGCGCACTAGCATGGGGTGCTAGTGCGCTAATCACCCCGGGAGATGGCTAACTCACCAGCGCAATCAACTGCTGACGCTGTGCATCGGTCAGCATCAGCCCGAATCCGGCGCCGGCGTTGTCGGCCATGTATAGCGGATTGCTGGTGCCGGGAATCACACAAGTCACCGCCGGATGCGCCAGCAGGAATTTCAGCGCCAGTTGCGGCCAGCTCTTGGCCCCCACTTGCGCCGCCCAGCCCGGCAGCGGTTTGCCCTTGAGCCGCGCGAGCAGGTCACCGCCGCCGAACGGCCGGTTGCAGATCACCGCCACCCCGCGTTCGCGGCACAGCGGCAGGATGCGCTTCTCGACCCCGCGATCATCCAGGGCGTAGTTGATCTGCAGGAAGTCCAGCGGCTCGGCCTTGAGCACCGCTTCCACCTCCTCATAGGCCGACGGCGTGTAGTGGGTGATGCCGATGTAGCGGATGCGGCCCTGCTCTTTCCAGTCGCGCAGGGTCGGCAGATGGGTTGGCCAGTCGAGCAGGTTGTGGATCTGCATCAGGTCGATGCGCTCGGTGCGCAGCAGGCTGAACGACCGCTCCATCTGCGCGATACCCTCCTCGCGGCCACGGGTCCAGACCTTGGTCGCCAGGAATGCCGGCGAGCGCGGTTCGTGGATCGACAGCAATTCACCGGTGGTTTCTTCCGCGCGGCCGTACATGGGCGAGCTGTCGATCACCGTGCCGCCCTTTTTGAACAGCTCGCCGAGCACCGCCGGCAATTGTTTGTAGACCGGATCGCCGGGAGCGACGTCGAAACCGCGATAAGTGCCCAACCCCACCAGCGGCAGTGGCTCGGAGCTCGAAGGGATGGCGCGGGTCTGCATGGTCTGGGCTCCTGTGGCGTTCGGCGACGTAATGGCGGCCAGCGCCCGGTCAAAGGTGAAAACCGCTGACACCCCGGCTGCCAGCGTCAGCAACCGGCGGCGGGAATATCCCTCAGTGTGGTTCATGCTGGCGCCCTTGCCCTGTGGATCTGTTGCACCTTGTGTTTTGACGCAGCCCGCAAATCCGTTGGACTACACTGCGACAGCCAACCTGCGCGCCCGGTTAAAGTTAGTCGAATGTCCAGAACCCTGTTGTCACTCGTCGCATTGATCGTCGCCGTGTACCTGATCCTGTGCGCGGCGCTGTTCGTTTTACAGCGGGCGCTGATCTATTTTCCCCAGCCCGCCAGCCTCGATTCACCGGAGTCTCGGTTGACGCTGGCCATGCCCGACGCCGAAATCCGCGTGACGGTGCGCGAGCGCGCCGGGCCTAGAGCGCTGATCTATTTCGGCGGCAATGCCGAGGACGTTTCGCGCAATCTGCCGGAGTTTTCCGAGGCGTTTCCTGACTATTCGTTGTATTTGCTGCATTACCGGGGGTTTGGCGGCAGCGGCGGCTCGCCGTCCGAAGAGGCAATTGCCGAGGACGCGCTGGCGCTGTTCGATCAGGTGTATTCCAGTCATCCGCAGGTCGCGCTGCTGGGGCGCAGCCTCGGTTCCGGGGTCGCGGTGCGGCTGGCCAGCCAGCGGCCGGTGGAGCAGCTGATTCTGGTCACGCCCTACAACAGCCTCGAAGAAATCGCCGCCCGCCAGTATCCGTGGGTACCGGTGCAGTGGTTGCTCAAGGATCGTTTCCGGTCCGGCCAGTACGCGGCGCACATCCGCGTGCCGACGCTGCTGCTGGCGGCGAGCGATGACGAGGTGATTCCACGGGCCAGCACCGAACGCTTGCTGCACAGTTTTCCCGACGGTGTGGCCACGCTCAAAGTGGTGGCGGATTCGGCACACAATTCGATTTCCGAACGGCCGCAATATCTGCAATGGATCGAGGATGTGTTGAATCGCTGAGCACTTCGTCGGCGACCAACGAAACCCGGCGCTGCTTCGTGAACCAAGTGCAAAAAGGCCAGTCCTACCCGCGCCGCGTTCTGCGGTTCACTCCCCTTCTGTGTTGTCCTTTTCAGAGCTTTGCGTCCCATGCGCCACGCCGTTCGTTCGTCTCGCTTCGTTTCGCTGTGCCTGTTGATCCTTTCTCCCTTGTTATCTCCCACTGCCCACGCCGGTGCCGAGCGGCAACTGGTGGCCGCCATCAACGACTACCGCGCCCATCCGCAACGTTGCGACCGACGCCCGGCCCAACGGCTGGCGCCGCTGACGCTGAAGTCGAACCTGGCGTTGCCGGTCGGCTATGGCTACGGCGGTGGGTTGCGCGAACGACTGAAAGATTCCGGCTACACGGCCGTGGCGGTGCGCAGCATCCGGATCGTCGGCGCGCAGGACGCCGAAGAGGCGTTCGATCTGCTGCAAAGCGACTACTGCGGCGCGCTGCTCGACGGTCAATACGCCGACATCGGCATCAGCCGCGCCCGCAGCGAATGGCAAGTGGTGCTGGCCCGGCCGGTGCTCGACAGCCGCGTCGGCGACAACCGCAGCGTCGGCAAGGCCTTGCTGGCCGAAGTCAACGCCGCCCGCGCCCGACCCCGTATGTGCGGTCGCCAGCGCTTCGCCGCCGCCCGGCCCTTGAGCTGGAACCCGGCACTCGGCGCCGCCGCCCAGGGGCACAGCAAGGCCATGGCCTACGGCAACTATTTCGCCCACCGCGACCCGGACGGCGACGGCCCGGCAGATCGCGCCCGGGCGGCCGGCTACCGTGGCCGGCAGATCGGCGAAAACATCGCCGCCGGGCAAAGCTCACCGGGCAAGGCCATGGCCGGCTGGCTGGCCAGCCCCGGACACTGCGCCAACCTGATGAACCCGATGTTCACCCAGGTCGGCGCCGGGTATGCCAGTGAGGCGCGCAGTGATGAAGGGGTTTACTGGACGATGCTGTTCGGGGCGCCTTGAGCGCTCATTTCGGCCGGCGCACCGCCCGCACCCTGCCGCTGTTCCCGCCGCCACAATAGAAGCGTTCAGCGCCATCGGCCTCCAGTCCGGAGACGCCGACTCCGCTGGGCAACGCCAGGCTTTCCAGAACCTCGCCGTTGCTCGGGTCGACTCGCCGAATCTCGCTTTCATCGCCTTCCCAGGTGCCATGCCACAACGCGCCGTCGACCCAGGTGACGCCGGTGACAAAACGATTGGATTCGAGGGTGCGGAGGATTTTCCCGGTGTCCGGATCGATCTGGTGAATCTTGCGGTCGCGGTGTTGCCCCACCCACAACGAGCCCTCGGCCCAGGCCATGCCCGAGTCGCCGCCGTCGCCCGGAGCGGGAATGGTATGGAGTACGCGCCCGGTGGCGGGGTCGATCTTGTGAATTCGGCGGTCGGCAATCTGGTACAGGTGCTGGCCATCGAACGCGGTCCCGCCATCGGCGCCAACCTTGATCGTACGCACGGTTTCGCCGCTGGCCGGGTCGAGTGCATTGAGCTGACCATCGCTGGCGAACCAGACTTGCCGGCCATCGAAGGTCACGCCGTGAATACCGTCGACACCTTCAAACGGGCCGTATTCCCGAAGGATTTCTGCGTTTGCCTGTTTCATGCTGGTTTCCTCGTTGAGTGGGTGAGTCCAGCCTAGCCATTGCCCAACGACACCGGGAGTAACAAGATCGTCGCGAAACCCGGCATCGGCGGCGTCAGCCAACGTCGTGCACGGCCACCACCGAACGCCTGGACCTTGTCTTGTGCCGCCAGTGTTTCCAGCGCTCGCTGGACTTGCCGCTGGCTGCTTCCCGACGCAAGCGCCAGTGCTGAACTCGACCATGCCTCGCCATCGGACAACAGGGCCAGCAACCCGGCGTGTCTGTCCTCGTTTGGTAGCATGAGCAGCGCGACGTCCTGTGCAACCAGCGCATAGCCGCGAGGGGTTGCGATGATTCCGGCCAGCGGGCGCAGCGCCGCACGCAACCGACCGATCTCGACCCGCAATCGGACGCGGTGGGATTCATCATCGAGTTTCAAGCGAAAGGCTTCGGCGATCAGCGTCTCTCGGAACACCTCTTCGGGCCAGGCTTCGGCAAGCCGCCGAGCGAGGTTGAACAACACCGGCCGCGTGGCCAGCGCCACGGTCATTCCAGCACCGCGCAGGCTGTAACGACAGGCATCAACCACCAGCGTCGGCGAGGCGAACAACGCTTCCACTTGTGCGAGCGTGACCGCTTTCTCCTGGCCCGCAACGATCAATCGGGCTGCCGGCTCATGAAGAAATTGCAGGGCGTGAGCGACCTCTGCCGACAGCGATGGAATGGCAGCCTGCTGCGCCGCCCGTTGCGCGCGTTCCAACGCCGCCTGCGCCTTGTGTGCCTGCACCCGGCGCAAGGCGATTCCGGCGGTCATCAATTCATGGACGGTGTGCAGGGCCGGGGGTAACGGTGCAGGATCAAGTTCACCGAGCAGATCTTCCGCCTTTTCCAACTGGCCGATCAGAAGTAGCCGACGGATCTGCAAACAGCGTGCGTGGGCTGCATTTACGCCGTCGCCATGATCCTGCAAGACTTGTCGCGCCGCTTCCAGCGCTTCCACCGGCCAGCCCAGATCCCGCGCCGCCAGCGCCACCTCGGCCTCGGCCACCACGCAGCGCGCCCGGGACAGAGGCTCGTTGGCACCGAACGCCTTTACTGCCCGTTGCAACAACGTCTTGGCCCGCGTCATGTCGCCGAGCTGCGCCATCGCGATCCCACGCAGGGCCAGCGCTGGAGGGTCTTCGCGCAGGGCAACGAAATTCAGCGCCGCCAACGGATCCCCCACCGCCAGTGCGCGGCCGGCGGCGTTGATCAGCGAGTCCATGGGAAGTCCGACATGCAAGGCATTCCGGTATCAGAACGTGAGTGGAGTCTAATACCGAATGCGGTTTTGTCTGGTGGGTCGTGTTACTTCGCACGCTCAGTCGAGGATCGCAGCGCTCTTGAGCAGCGCCTGCAAACCCACCGGCACCAGCGGCGACTGCTCCGTGAAGCTTGAACTGTCCTGCCAGCTCACGGTGAACGGAGCACCGTCGCTTTCGTGGCCGTCGATCTGCAGTTGCTCGTAAACCTGCGCGTCTTCGAAACGGGCGTCATACACCTGGACAATTTCATGCCCCGGTTTGCCGTTGTAGACAAACAGGCTTTCAAGCGTGCCGAGCAGGCGCAGATCCTTCATTGCAAGACCCAGCTCCTCCTGCACTTCGCGCACTATCGCCTCGCGACTGGTTTCGCCAAACTCTATGCCGCCACCGATAGGCCGGTAGAAGGATTTGTCTGCGACCGGGTCGTGGAACCGGTTAACCAGAATCTTGCCCTGGTGGTGAAAGACACACAGTGCAAGTGCGCGAATACGCTGCTCGGCCATGGGGTGAAATCCGTTTGCTGGAAAAAAGGCCGGCGATTAGATCACACCCCACAGGGATCGCGCTGCAGTTGATCTCAGACCGGAGAAATCGTGGCAAGGACGCCAATCATGATGGTCAACACAAGAAAGCCGCCGAGGAAAATCGCCATCTTAGCCATGAAGGCCTCCTGAATACTGAATGTCCGGCGCACCGGGCGCTCCGAAATGAAGCGCGTCGCGTATGGCCGAACGGCAGGGGTATTTTGGGCCCGTGGCTGAGATGGTTACAGATGCAGATTCGACAGGAAAAAGCGGATCAGATGGATCGGGCTGGCGCATGGGTCGATATTCAGATCGGTACAGATGGTTTCCATTGCGCCGCTTTGATCTAGAGTCATGGGCGCCGCGCAAAGAACAACAAAAATACAGGAGTGAAACCATGTCCGACCTGAACCTGCACCCAAACGCCGCCGAGTCCCTGAATCGCTGGCACGAGATGATTCGCACCGGCAACCTCAAGGCCCTGCCCGAACTGCTCGATTCCAAAGCGGTATTCCGCTCACCGATGGCCCACACGCCTTACCCGGGTGCGCCAGTGGTCTCGATGATCCTCAATACCGTGTTCGAAGTGTTTGAAGACTTCAAATACCACCGTGAACTGACGACGGCCGATGGCCTGAATGTGGTGCTGGAATTCAGCGCCAAAGTGGGGGCGAAAGAGCTCAAGGGCATCGACATGATCCGTTTCAATGAACAGGGCAAGATCGTCGAGTTCGAAGTGATGGTGCGGCCGTTGAGCGGGTTGCAGGCGTTGGGCGAAGAAATGGGCCGGCGGCTGGGGGCTTATCTGGCGGCCGCCAAGGCCTGAAATCCGGACACAAAAAAGCCCACTGACCGTCACCGGTTCAGTGGGCTTTGTGTGTCAGGCGTCTAGTTACAGAGCCATGTCACGTGCAGCGCTTTCTTTTGGAGCCGGGGCTTTTTCAGCCGAGGCGTCCGCCGCTGGAGCTGCAGCCTGGCCAATCACCGGAGGGGTTGGCAGTTGCAGGATCTTGGCGGTGTAGGCCCACTCTTCAGCCACTTTGGCTGGATCGTTGTTCAGCTGGGTGCCGTAGCTTGGAACGATCTGGTGCAGCTTGGCTTGCCACTCAGGGCTGGCGACTTTGTCTTTGAAGACTTTCTGCAGCACGCTCAGCATGATCGGTGCAGCGGTCGACGCGCCTGGGGATGCGCCCAGCAGACCGGCGATGGAGCCGTCTTTGGAAGCAACGATTTCGGTGCCCAGTTTCAGCACGCCGCCAGCGGCTTCATCACGCTTGATGATTTGCACGCGCTGGCCGGCTTGCCACAGGCGCCAGTCTTCGGCCTTGGCGTTCGGGAAGTATTCCTTCAGCGCGTTCAGACGGTCTTCATCCGACAGCATCAGTTGACCGGCCAGGTACTCGACCAGCGGGTATTCCTTGATGCCGACCTTGGTCATAGGCCAGATGTTGTGGGTGGTGGTGCTGGTCAGCAGGTCCAGGTACGAACCTTCTTTCAGGAACTTGGTGCTGAAAGTCGCGAACGGGCCAAACAGGATGACGCGCTTGCCGTCCAGGACACGGGTGTCCAGGTGCGGAACGGACATCGGAGGCGCACCAACCGAAGCTTTACCGTAGGCCTTGGCCAAGTGCTGTTCAGCGATGGCCGGGTTATCGGTCACCAGGAACGAGCCGCCTACCGGGAAGCCAGCGTACTCCTTGGCTTCTTCGATACCGGACTTCTGCAGCAGGTGCAGGGCACCGCCGCCGGCGCCGATGAACACGAACTTGGCGTCGGTTTCAGTCTTGGTGCCGTCTTTCAGGTTCTTGTAGCTGACGCGCCAGGTGCCATCGGCATTCTTGGTGATGTCCTGTACTTCGCTGGACAGCTTCATGCTGAAGTTAGGCTTGGTCTGCAGGTAACCGGCGAACTGGCGGGTGATTTCGCCGAAGTTCATGTCGGTACCCAGCGGGCTCCAGGTGGCCGCGATTTTCTGGTTCGGGTCACGCCCTTCCATCATCAGCGGAACCCACTTCTTGATCACAGCCGGGTCTTCGGAGTACTGCATGCCGGCGAACAGCGGGCTCGCCTGCAGGGCTTCGTAACGCTTTTTCAGGAACTTGATGTTGTCATCGCCCCACACGAAGCTCATGTGCGGAGTGGTGTTGATGAACGAACGAGGGTCCTTCAGGACGCCTTGACGAACCTGCCAGGCCCAGAACTGACGGGAGACCTGAAACGCTTCGTTGATCTCGACCGCTTTCGGGATCGTGACGTTGCCCTTGTCGTCTTCCGGGGTGTAGTTCAGCTCGGCGAGGGCGGAGTGACCGGTACCGGCATTGTTCCAGCCGTTGGAGCTTTCCAGGGCGACGCCGTCGAGGCGCTCGACCATTTCCATCGACCAGGTCGGTTCCAGCTCATTGATCCACACACCCAGGGTGGTGCTCATGATGCCGCCGCCGATCAGCAGGACGTCGACTTTCTTTGCTTCTTCGGCATTGGCGGAAGACATCCCCATCGCCAAAGCCAGCCCCAGCAAGGCTGTGTTCACTTTTTTAAACATCTGTTGCACCTATGATAAAACGCCTTCCGCCCGCCGCTGTTGTACGTATGAGGTCCCCTTTTTTCGCGACACTCAGGCCAGCGTCGCGGGTTCCGGCACACTTCAATTTTGACGGGTGGGCACACAAGGCCGACAGGCTGCGTCGACCTCAGTTATATGTCCCTTCTGAACTGACTTCTTATCATTATTGGCTTCAGCTACTTGAGCGACAGGGGTTCTGTCTGGCTCGCCGAAAAGCGCGCCAGACTGAATTAGGTCAAACCAAGTGGGGCGAAGAATATCACGTCATGGCAAACCCGCGCGTCTGTTCGCGACCGGATAGTTTTCAATAGGTTCCTCGAGCGCTTTCTAACGCCGGCGCATTCCTGCTAAGTTGTACGACGACTGACAAATCAATCAGTCGTCTTCATTACCTACAACAACAAGGAATACTCATGAACAAATCCAGACTGCTGCTCGGTCTCGCCTGCCTCTTCAGCGCGTACGTCACCGCTGCCCCCGCGGAACAGGACGTCGCCCAGGCCGTCGACCACCTGACCCAGGCGATGCTGCACAAGGACGTCGCCGAACTGAACGCCCTGACCGCCGACAACCTCACCTACGGTCACTCCAGCGGCAAGATCCAGGACAAGAAAGCCTTCATTGCCGATATCGAAACCGGCAAGAGCGCGTTCAAGACCCTGGAAATGCAAAACCAGACCATCACCCTGTCCGGAGACACCGCGCTGGTGCGCCATCATTTTTCGGGACAGGCCATCAAAGGCACCGAGGTCGTGCCGACTGAAATCGAGAACTTCCAGATCTGGCAGAAGCAGGCTGGCAAGTGGTTGCTGGTGGGGCGTCAGGCGTTCAAATTCTGATGCATGAGCTCTGCCGCCAATGCGGCGGCAGAGCCTGCTCTCACAACCGAAACCGATCCACCGACTGCGCCAGCCGCCCCGCCAGACTCGACAGCTCATCCGTGGTATTGGCCGTCTGACCGATAACCTTGCTGTTGCCCTCCGACATCCCCGCAATCATCTCCACCTGATGGGCAATTTCGTTGCTCGCCTGGCTCTGTTCGCCGATGGTGCGGGTGATGTCGTTGACCAGTTGCGTGGTGCTGAGGGTGGCGTCGAGGATTTCGCGGATGGCGCGTTCGACGTCGGCGGTGACCGCCATGCCTTTGTCGACCTGGGCGACGCCCGCCTCCATGCTGCTGACGGCCTCGCGGGTGCTGTTCTGGATGCGCGCGACCATCGCGGCGATTTCCTGAGTCGAGGCGCTGGTGCGCGCTGCGAGGCTACGGACCTCATCGGCCACCACCGCAAAGCCCCTGCCCTGTTCGCCCGCCCGGGCTGCCTCGATGGCTGCATTGAGCGCCAGCAGGTTGGTCTGGTCGGCGATGCTCTTGATCACCTGAATGATGTTGAAGATGCCCTCGGATTCCTGATCGAGGGTGCGGATCACCTGCGCCGACTGCTGGGCGGAACGGGCGATGTCGTCCATGTCGCTGACCACCTGATGGATCACCTGCCCGCCGTTTTTCGCCAGTGACTCGGCCTGGCTGGCCATGTTCAAAGCACGCTCGGCGTGACGGGTGATTTCCTCGATGCTCGCGGTCATCTGGCTCGCGGCGGCTGCCATGGTCCCGGCGGCGGTGCTCTGTTGCTGACTGCTGTCGGCCACCTGATGGCAGCCGTGACTCAGTTGTTCGCTCATGCCGCTGACGCCATGGGCGTTGCGTCGCACCACATCGATCATGTCCCGCAGGTCGCGCTGCATGGTGGCCAGCGTGCGGATCAGTGCACTGGCTTCGTCCTTGCCGGACGGTTCGGCGATCGGTTCGCTGAGGTTGCCGTGGGCGATGCTTTCGGCGATCCGGCTGGCGGATTTCAGCGGCCCCATGATGCTCAGGATCACCCAGCGGCCCTGGGCCAACAGCAGCAACAGGCTGGCGATCAGAACGATGCCGAGTGCGACATTGGCATTGCGGATCGCCGCCTCGGTGCCTTCGCTGGTCTGCCGGGTATTGGTTTCGATCAGCTCGCTGAGGGCGGCCATCTGTTCTTCGAGTTGGCTGAACGCGGTGCTGAAAGTGCCGAGATGCTGCTGGGCGCTGTCCGGGTTTTCCAGTGCAAGACCGACGATCTGCTCGCCGGCGCTGATGTAGGTGTCGAGGCTGGGCTTGATCTGTTCCAGCGCGGACCTGATCGTCGGGTTCACCGGCAGCTTGAGGTTTTCACCCAGTACTTCGCGAAAATGCGCCGCATGCTCTTCGACCGAACGGCGTACCTCGTCTGCCGTACTGGTGCTTTTGCCCAGCCCCACCAGCATTGCCGAATACACGTCGGCACGCAGGGCGTCGTGCATCATGTCGGCTTCCATGTGGTTGCGCAGCGCGCTCATGCTGACCGCGTTGTCACCGACCGCCGAAGCCATCCGCTGATTGCCGACGTAACTGACCAGACTCACGATCAACGCCGTCAGCAGGCTGGTCGCAATCAGCAACACCAAACGCAGTTTGATCGACACCGTGATTTCCTCCCTGGTCGCGCCACACGGCGCCTTTCAACGCTTCAGTTAAGCCTATTTGGGTGAATCCGCCGCTTTAGAGCGTCGCAGGGTGTGTCGTTACATACGGTAAAAATTAGGACTGTGCGGTGCTTCTCGTTCTATGCCTTCTACCGCCCGGCCCGGCGCATGGAACTCCCGTGCCGTCCGGCACCTCTCACATTATGTGGTACTTCCTTTTCGCTTTACGCTGCTGGAGGAACACCGTCATGCGCCGTTTATTACTCGTTTCGTCTCTCATGCTGTGCCTGCCGTTCGGCTCGGCCCTTGCCCGCGTGGACGCAGGGGATGTCGCCACTTCGGCGGGGGTTTCGGCCTCGCTGTACTCGACCTTCAAGGATCACAAAATGGTGATTCCGGCCCGTGACGACTTGTCCGCATTCGTCGCCAGCGGCGGAACGATCCGTGGCGTGTACCTCGAATCGGTGCTGCAACAGGTGCGTCAGGAAAATCCCGGCCTGAACGCCAGCGATGAAGAGCTGGCCAATGCCATCCTGGTTCACTACGAAGGTCTGTCGCAGTAACCACGGCACGTTCGATGATGGTGGCTGACGGACTCGCCACCGTTGTGCCCTGCCGATGGACGGCTGGTGAACGACCATGGGCAAAACCGTCGAACGGCCTCTATGATGGAGGCCATGACGATTTCCGCCCCGATCCGTTCCCCCTGCCCGCCCGGCGCCTGCACTTGCGGGCGCGAGCCGTTGCTGGAACTGCCCGGCGCGGATATACGCATCCTGCTGCTGACTCGTCAGGAAGAAAAGCGCCTGCTCGATCGATTGGAAAATCTCCAAAGCCTGGCTGACCTGGAGCATCTTCAACGCCGGATGTTCGAGCAGTTGGGCATTCGCGTGGACATTTCACCGGGTGACACCGTGGTGAAAACCATGCTCGGGATCGAAATCAGGATTCAGGAATTCCCGGGCCTGTGCCGCAAGACTCAGCAGTCGATACCAGCCGCCATTCGCCGGGGGCTGAAGAAAAATCCGCAAGTCGCCTTCGACCTGCTCAACGCCCACGACTTGCTGCGCGGCACTTGATCATTTCTTCATGCCCACCCGCTTGCGCATCTCGGCCGTGATGCTTTGCCGGGTTTTCTTCATGTCCGCCCAGGGCTTATCGCCTACTTCCGCCAGCCGTTCGTGAACGTTGCCCACGTTCCATTGATCGGCGCCCTTGATCTCCTCGACTTCCTCCCGAAACAGCGGCACCGACACCGGTAGCCCTTCGCGAGTACGCGCTGCGTAAGCGCAAATAGTGGTGGCGCCCAGACCGTTGCGCAGGTAATCGATGAAGATCCGCCCCACCCGATTTTTCGGCCCGGACACCGCAGAAAAACGCTCCGGCAAAAGTTTCGCCATGTGAGTGACGATGGCGTGGCTGAAATCCTTGACCTCGTCCCAGCCATGCTTGCGGGTCAGCGGCACCACCAGATGAATGCCCTTGCCGCCGCTGGTCTTGAGAAACGCCTTGAGGCCCAGTTCATCGAGCACGGTCAGGGTCAGCGCCGTGGCTTCGACCATGCTTTTCCAGGGCAGCGCCGGATCCGGGTCGAGGTCGAGGACAAAGCGGTCGGGCTTGTCCAGATCCGTCGTGGTGGCGTTCCAGGTGTGCAGTTCGACCGTGCTCATCTGCACCGCGCCGATCAAGGCTTCGGCGTTGTTGATCAGCATCACCGGCTGGCCGGTCAGCTCCTTGTCAAGCGTGCGGATGCCGGGGATCGCCAGGTTTTCGGCGTTCTTCTGGAAGAACAGATCACCGGCGATACCGTCCGGTGCGCGCACCAGCGCCACCGGGCGATCCTTGAGCTGCGGCAGAATCCATTCGGCGACGCTGGCGTAATACTCGGCCAGCTGCATTTTGGTGGTGCCACTGCTGGCGTCGATCACCCGGTCGGGGTGAGTGATCCGCACCTTGCCGTCGGCCAGATCGGATTGGGACGGCGCGGTAGTTTGAGCCTTTGAAGTCTTCATCGGTTTGGCACGCTCCTCGGTGATGTCCTTGGCCGGTTTGTCCTCGCGCAGGCCATGGAACACGGCGTGGCGCACCGAGCCGTCCTGGGTCATTTCGGCAAACGCCACTTCCGCCAGCAGACTCGGCTTGAGCCAGTGCACACCCTTGGCCTCGAATCCTGTGGGCGGGTTGGCCACCGCAGATTTCTTCACCCGCAACGGTTTGAGCTGCGCGAGGATGCTCTTGAGGGTGGTTTCGTTGAACCCGGTGCCGACCTTGCCGGCGTACCGCAACTCGCCGCTGTCACGATCATGCAGACCCAGCAGCAACGCGCCGAACGAACTGCGCGCGCCTTTCGGATCGGTGTAGCCGACGATCACGAATTCCTGGCGATGCTTGCACTTGAGCTTGATCCAGTCGCTGCTGCGACGAGATACATACGGCGAGCCGAGGCGTTTACCGATCAGCCCTTCCATGCGCATCTGGCAGGCGCTGTTGAGCAATGCCTGCGGGGTTTCGTCGAACGCTTCGGAAAAGCGCAACAGCGGATCTTCATGAGCTTTCAGCACCGTGGCCAACGCCGCGCGCCGTTCCTGCACCGGCACTTCACGCAGATCGACACCGTTGAGATACGGCAGATCGAACAGGTAATAGAGGATGTTTTCGCTGCGGCCCGCATCGAACGCGTTTTGCAGGGCCTGAAAATCCGGCACGCCGTCCGCGTCGGCGACGACCATCTCACCGTCCAGCCACGCCGACTCCAAACCCAACGCCGCAAGGGCCTGCGCCTGCTTCGGCAACTTGTGCGTCCAGTCATGACCATTGCGGGTGAACAACTGCACCTCGTCCTGATCGATGCGCGCCATGATCCGGTAACCGTCGAACTTGATCTCGTATTGCCAATCCCCTTCCGGCGCGCTCTCCACCAGGGTGGCCAGTTGCGGTTTGAGTTGCGCGGGAATCCTGGCCTTGTGCGCCCCGGCAAGTTTGCCCGAGGCTGGCTTGCGAGATGCTTTCGGCGAGGCTTTCAGCGGCTTGACCTGCTTCGCACTGAGGCTGGGTTTGTCGACGATCGTGCGTTCACTGAGCACGCTGTCGGGCTCGGCAACCAGCACGTCGTAATCGCTTTGCGGGCGCGCGGCGCTGTCCTGATGCTTGATCAGAAACCACTGCTCTTTCTTGCCCGGCATGTGGGTGCGCACCAGATTCCACACCCCGGCGAGCTTCTCGCCTTGCAGTTCGAATTTGAGCTTGCCTTTGGCGTAGGCCTTCTCCGGGTCTTCCAGCGGAATCCACACGCCGCGATCCCAAACGATCACATCGCCGGCGCCGTAATGCCCCTCGGGAATGCTGCCCTCGAACGTCGCGTAGTCCAGCGGATGATCCTCGACGTGCACGGCCAGCCGCTTGACCTTGGGATCCAGCGACGGCCCCTTGGGCACCGCCCAGCTCTTGAGCGCGCCGTCGAGTTCCAGGCGAAAGTCGTAATGCAGGTGCGAGGCATCGTGTTTTTGAATACAGAATTGCAGGGCGTGGTCACCGGCGGATTTCTTGCCCCGACGGCGTTCAGCCGCCGGTTCAGAGGTCGCGGAAAAGTCGCGCATCCGGTTGTAGTCGTCGAGATTCCTGCTCATCCTGCACCTGCCTTGTTTCAGCCTGTTCGAGTCACAGTCAGTGCGACCACGGCAATCCGGTCGACGCGCTGATAGCCTGGATTCAGCAACTCTTCACCAAACACATCGGGATCAAGTTCGCGGTAGGTCCAGCCGAAGCGTTTTTCATCCAGCCGTGGCAATACGGTATCGAGAAACGGATCGCGGCCATCGACCATCGCCACACCGGTGTACAGCAGCAACGAGCCGCCGGACGTCAGGCGATTGAGCGCCTGTTCGACGATCCGCAGCGACAGCCCCGCCCCCAGCGTCCCGCCACCGTGGCGGTAAGCTCGCCCGGCCGGATCGGCCATGTAGGGCGGGTTGGCGACGATCAGGTCGAATTCGCCGTCGACGCCCTGCAACACATCACTGGCACGCACTTCGACATTGGCCACTTCAGCCAGCGCGGCGTTGATCGTGGTCAGGCGCAACGCGGCGGGGTTGATATCCACCGCCAGCACTTGTGCTTCTCGGCGGGCACGGCCAATCAGGATCGCGCCCACTCCGGCGCCACAACCGATGTCCACCGCACGGTGGATGGGCGCAAAGTTCTGCTGCAAATGGCTGTGGATCAGTTGAGCAAAGCGATAGGTGTCCGGGCCGAAGAACACCGAATCGGCCGCATCGGTGGGAAACCCGGAATGCACGAAAAGCAGGTCATCCAGGCTCGACCAGCGCACCCGGCTCTTCAAGCGCCCGTCGAACTCATCGATCACCTGAGCTTCCTGCAATTGCTGCTGTTCATCGGCAGACAGAAGGCCCGGTTCGAACGGCCGCGACCATCCGAACACATCCCGCAGGCAATCCGCGGCCTGCCCTTCGTCGCGCTGGTTGACCCGTTGATGGGTCAGCGGCGTCGGGGTGATGAAACGATAGCCGTCGGCCTGCAAGCGCCGCCCCAGTTGCAGCAGCACCCGATCATTGGCGGACAGTTGTTCTTCCTGATTCATTGATGACTTCCTTAACGCAGGCCGGATTTGAGTTGGATGAATCGGCGAGTGGCGAGCAGCCCGGCCGGATGTGCATGGCGTGCCGGTGCGAGCCAAGGGATCAACGTTGCGATTTGGGTGTGAGCGTCCTGCCCTTGCAGTGCCGCATTCAGGCGCTGCACATCGGGGTCCTGTTCGGGCACCTCGATCGGTGCAGGGACCGAGGGGCGGCGGCGGAACGCGACGGTTTTTTCTGCAGAAATCCAGTCACCGGCAATCCAGTCGTGAACCAGTTGCTTTTCATAGGCGCTGAACACGCCGAACATCGCCGCACCATCGCCATCGATCAATTGCCAAAAGCGGCTGCCCTGTGGGTTTTCGTTGCGCTTGATCCAGCCCTTGTCCTGTAAGGCTTGCAGGAAGCCGGGCAACTGCTGCGGTTCGGCCAGCCATTGATTGACGGTCTTGCCTTCGAAGCGGCAATAGTCGGAGTGCATGTGCTGAGCGAACGGACACTTGCGCTCAAGCATCGCCAACAATTCGCGCTCCAGATCAAACCCCTCGATGATTGCGCGGCTGCCCTGCCCCAGGTCATTGAGCCGATAGCCCAGCGAGACCCGGCGCAGGAAATCGCTGCGATCGGCCTCCAGAGGCAGCAGATCAAGAACGGCCTGAACGGCTTTTTGCGCATGGCCGGTACTGGCGTTGTCGATGGTCACATGCAGGGTGAAATAGTAAGGATCGATCCCCAGCTCACTCAGCTCGTAGCTGCTGATCAACAGGTGCAACGGCAGTTGCTCGTAGCCAAGGTTGTAACCGATCACCTCCGGCAGAAAATCCATGCCGCCGGCACCGAGGGCCAATTGCAGCGCGCCTTGCAGGTAGCGCTCGTCAGGCAGAGGACTGCCGGGCTCAAGACCATGTTCGGCGAGCAGTTGCCGGTAGATCACGACGTGATTCTGCGCCGGATTGCCCTCGCCCAGTTCTTCCAGATAGGTGCTGATCAGACTGCTGAAGCGCGGATCGCGCCATTGGGCCAGCAAGCCGTAAAGCCAGGCGCCATCAACCAGTTTGGTGGGCGCCACCGCTTGCAGGAAATACAGCGCATGAGCCCTGCAACTGAAGAACTGCCGCGCTCCTCCAGCCTTGCGCTGTTGCAGATAGTCGGCATATTGCCGGGCGACATCGGCACAGTGTTCGGCCACCCAGGCATGCCAGTGCGCGGGGTCCGATGGCAGTTCATCCTTCAACTGCGCGGCTTGCAGCAGTTGATCTTCCAGAAAGGCGCGCGCCAGCTGCTGCGGATGTTCGTCGGCTAAAAGTGCTTCATGGATGCACCGCAACTCAGTCAGAGAGTCGAGCGGACGCGATGGGGCGGAAGCAGCTTGCAGGCGTGTCAGGACAGTCATGGCAATATTCTCGGTCGATTGGCAGGACGCTCAGTCACTCGCCTCTAATGCAGCAGAGAGGCGGCGCCTGCCGAAAATTCAATCGACGTTAAATTTGCCCGGACGGACGGAGCCTTCGGCGCGCCACTGGCTTGAACAGAAGCGCTCGAAGGCTGCGAGGTTTTGCGGTCAGGCCGTGCCCTTGGCCTGCTGCTCGAGGTGAACCTGCAACTCGGGGTCGATCTGCAACGCCGCCGCCAGTTCATCCAGATAATTGCGCTCGGCGTCCTGCTGATCGTCCACCAGCATCACGCTGGCCAGGTACATTTCGGCGGCCATGGCCGGATCGTTCTGCGCCGCCTGGGCGACTTCGGTGGGATCCAGCGGTTTGGCGACTTCGTCGTCGAGCCATTGCTGCAAGTTCGGGTCATCGGTGTGCTTGCCGATTTCGCTGCTGATCAGGTGTTTTTCCGACTCGTCGATCCGCCCGTCAGCCTTGGCCGCCGCGATCAATGCACGCAGGACGGCGTGGCTGTGTTCTTCGACTTGCGGGCCGGACAGCAGATCCGCGGTTTGCGGGGTTTGCTGCGGCGCGGCGGACGCCTGACTGCGTTGCCAGGCCTGATACGCCTGGAACGCCATCATGCCCAGCGAGGCCAGCGCGGCGTAATTGGTGCCGCCAGAGCGACTCTGCGTCCCGCCGCCCAGCGCCCCGCCACCGCCGAGCAATCCGCCGAGCACCCCGCCCAGACCACCGAGCCCACCTGCGGGAGAACCGCCGCCGCTGGTGCCGCCACCGCCCAGCAGCCCCCCGAGCAATCCACCCAGCCCGCCCAATCCCCCGCCGGCCGACGCGCCACCTTGTTGTCCCGCCGAGGCCTGGCCTCGCAGCAGTTGTTCGAGCAGATCACTGGTGTTCATGACGTCGTCCTCAGGCAAAGGGGTATGACTGCGTCAGGCAACGATAGTCCTCTTGATGCGATGTGCCAGCACCGTTGGGCTGACGCCGGGCATCAACCCGGACTCTTTTCCCGGCGCATCTGTGTCACCAGCGTGAAGCGATCTTCGGGGTGCGTGGTTTCCGATACCACCATCAGGGCGCCGTCCTCGTCACGGTACTGGCGAATGATGTTCAGCCCCGGCGACCCGGCTTCGGCGTTGAGGCTTTTGGCGATCTCCGGACTCAGCAACACCGCGCGCACCTGTTGGTCGACCACGTCGATGTGCCGGCCGAAATGGCGCTCGATCAGGGCGGCGATCAGTTCGTCCGGATGCTGTTCGGCCAGCTCGATGACTTCGGCGTAGGTTTCCTGCGCGTAGACATCGGTCCAGCACAGCGGCGCCCGCCGGTTCTGCTCGTCGACGCGAATGCTCGACACGCAAAAATAATGCTCCCCCGGCTCCATGCCCAGGCGTCGGGCCTGGGCGATGTCGGCGACAAAACGGGAGACGTTCTGAATGCTGCGCATCTGGGTTTCCGCCAGGTGCACCAGGTCAGACACCGAGGCCAGCGACTGCGAGTACCCGCCCTTTGGCGAGACGGACTCGACACGAGTGCCGACCCGCTTGCGCCGCGAGACCAGCCCCTGATTCTGCAACTGCGTAATGGCTGCCCGCACGGTGTGCCGGCTCACGTCGTACAGCTCGCACAGTTCGAACTCGGTCGGCAGCAGCGATCCGAGCGGATAGCGACCGCTGGAGATGCCCTCCATCAAGTCTTTTGCAACGACCGCATAGCGCGTGTTCATACCTTTCATCAGTCCCGATGGTTAAGCGAGTTGACAGTGTATCAGCGAGGGCGCAAGAATTATGTACGGACATAATAAATATGTCCGATCAATAACAAACATATTCAGGATTCCCTCATGTCCAGCACTGTCTTCGACTCCGCCCTGTTCCGCGACATGTTCGGCACCGCCGAGATGCGCAGCGTGTTTTCCGACCAAGCCCTGATCGAACGCTACATTGAAGTGGAAGTCGCCCTGGCCCGGGCCGAAGCGCGCTGCGGCGTGATCCCGGCGGCTGCCGCCGAACAGATTGCCGAGCTGGCGACCTATGCCTCGCTCGATCTGGCATTGATGCAACACGAGACCGAAATCGTCGGTTACCCGATTCTGCCGCTGGTGGAGCAGCTGTCGAAAACCTGCGGTGAAGCCGGCCGTTACGTGCACTGGGGCGCAACTACCCAGGACATCATGGACACCGCCGTCGTCCTGCAAGTCCGCGCCGCGCTGGCCATCGTCGAGCGCGACATTCAAGCGGTGCGCGGCTTGCTCGCCGACCTTGCCAAGCGCTATCGCGACACGCCGATGGCCGGCCGCACGCATTTGCAACACGCACTACCGATCACCTTCGGCTACAAGTGCGCGGTGTGGCTGAGCATGTTCGACCGCCACGCCGAACGTCTGGTGGAGCTGCGTCCACGGGTGGAAATCGGTCAGTTTGCCGGCGCGGCGGGCACCCTCGCCTCCCTTGGCGACAAAGGCCTGGAAGTGCAGGAAGCGCTGATGGCCGAACTGGGCCTGGGCGTGCCACAAGCCACCTGGCACGTCGCCCGCGATGGTCTGGCGGAAACCCTGAACTTCCTCGGTCTGGTCACCGGCTCGCTGGGCAAGATTGCCCTCGACGTCATGATGATGATGACCAGCGAACTGGGTGAAGTGTACGAGCCGTTCGTAAAGGGCCGTGGCGCCAGCAGCACCATGCCGCAAAAGCGCAATCCGATTTCCTGCGAGCTGATGTATGCCGCTGCCAAAGGCGTGCGCCAGCAGGCCGGCTTGATGCTCGACGCGATGATTCAGGACTTCGAGCGCTCCACCGGCCCATGGCAAGCCGAATGGATCGCCATCCCGGAAGCCTTCGCCCTCAGCGCTGCCTCGCTGGGTCAGGCTAAGTTCATGCTCGCCGGCCTCGAAGTGCGCACCGAGCGCATGCGTAAAAACCTCGACATGACCCAGGGCCTGATCGTCGCCGAAGCCGTAATGATGGGGCTGGCGCCGGCACTCGGTCGTCAGGTTGCGCATGACGTGGTCTATGCCGCCTGCCGCATGGCCAACGATCAGGGCACCAGCCTGCTCGACGCGCTGCTGGCGCAGGGTGAGGCCACCGCGCAACTGGATGTCGAGGAACTCAAGCGCCTGACCGATCCGGCCAACTACCTGGGCCTTGCGCCGCAGATGGTCGACATCGCCCTGGCGCGTGAGGGTTCGGTCAAACGCTGATCCTCACCGGGCTCACCGCGCGCGAGCCCTCTGCCCATCGCTCGCCAATAACAACAACGAGACCGCAGACATGACCACCCCCGACAAGAAACCGCTGTACAAGGACCTGACCTTTCAGGTGATCGCCGCCATGCTGCTGGGGATTGCCTTCGGCTTCCTCGCACCGGAACTGGCGGCCAGCTTCAAGATTCTCGGCGACATCTTCCTCAAGCTGATCAAGACCGCCGTCGCCCCGCTGGTGTTCTTCACCGTGGTCCACGGCATCGCCTCGGCCGGCGACATCAAACGCGTCGGCAAAGTCGGCCTGCGTGCGTTGATCTACTTTGAAGTGGTATCGACCATCGCTCTGGCCATCGGCCTGCTCTGGGGCAACCTGCTGAATATCGGCTCCGGCATGCACGACGCTCACCCGAGCAGCGCCACCGCCGCAGCCGCCAGTGCCGCCGTCGCTAAAGGTCATGCGCCGGCGTCGACCCTGGACTTCATCTACGGGATTTTCCCGGACAACTTCGTCGGCGCCTTCGCCAGCGGCCAATTGCTGCAAGTGCTGGTGATTTCGGTGCTGTTCGGCTTCGCCCTGCTGGCGTTGAAACCGGAACGCCGCAGCGTGATCGAGGATGGTCTGAGTCGGGTCTCGGAGTGCTTCTTCGAGTTCATTAACCTGATCATGAAGTTCGCCCCGCTCGGCGCCTTCGGCTCGGTGGCGTACGCGGTCGGCAGCAACGGTTCGGCGGTGCTGATGTCGCTGGCCAATCTGGTGCTGATGTTCTACGTCGGCGTGGCGTTTTTCATCTTTGTCGTACTGGGTGCGGTCTGCCGTATTTCCGGGTTCAGCCTGTGGCGGTTCCTCAAGTACATCAAGGATGAGATTTTCATCGTGCTCGGCACCGCTTCGTCGGAAAGCGCCCTGCCGCGCCTGCTGCAAAAACTCGAAAAGTTCGGTTGCTCGAAACAGAGCGTCGGTCTGGTGCTGCCCACCGGTTATGCCTTCAACCTCGACGGCACGTCCATCTATATGTCGCTGTGCGTGCTGTTCATCGCCAATGCCTACGGGGTGCCGATGAGCTGGGAGCAACAACTGGGCACCATCGCGATCATGCTGGTGACCTCAAAAGGCGCGGCGGCGGTATCCTGTGGCAGCTTCGTGGTGTTCGCCGCAACTGTCACGGCGATTGGCGTACTGCCGGTGGAAGGTCTGGCGCTGCTGTTCGGCGTCTACCGCTTCATGTCGATGGCCATTGCCACCTGCAACACCATCGGCAATAGCGTGGCCACCGTGGTGGTGTCGAAGTGGTCGGGGGAGTTCACCGAGCAGACCGCCAAGGCTGAATACAACCGGGTGTTCGGGCGCAGTCCGGAAGCCGCGCTCTGACGGTTACCGATGTCACATAAAAATGCCCCGGCCCTGCCGGGGTATTTTTTTCAGGGCCAGCTAATCTTCAAGAATGGGTGAACCTTGACCCGGCCCGACCGGTCGATAGCTGCAACCCCGACCCGGTTAGTCGCCACCCTTGCTGCCCAAGGGTTTATGCGGCTTGCTGCACTTTCTGGAGAACGCCTTCGTGATATCGACCGTCCACATCGCCAGGCTCAAGGCCTGGGGCGCCCATGGTTTCACCGCGACCGGCGTGGTCACCGCTTTTCTGGCCACCCTTGCCCTGCTGGAAAACCAGCCGACCCATTGCCTGATGTGGCTGGGCGTGGCGCTGATCGTCGACGGCCTCGACGGGGCGCTGGCGCGCAAGGTCAACGTGCAGTCGGTGCTGCCGAGTTTCGACGGATCGGTCCTCGATCTGGTGATCGATTACCTGACCTACGTGTTCATCCCGGCGCTATTCATCTATCGCTACATTCCCCTGCCCGACTACACCCTGCTGCTGACCGTGTCGCTGATTCTGGTGTCGTCGCTGTTCTGCTTCTGCAACGTCAACATGAAGAGCAAGGACAACTATTTCGTCGGCTTCCCCGCTGCGTGGAACGTGGTCGCGTTGTGTCTGTACATCATCGATCCGGGGCCGTGGATCACCTTTCTGACGGTGATTGGCCTGGCGCTGCTGACCGTGACCCGAATGAAGTTTTTGCACCCTTTCCGGGTACGCCGCTTCATGCCGATCAACATTGCGGTAACGGCGATCTGGCTGCTGTGCAGTCTGTCGCTGGTGCTGAACCACCCGGTGATCAACCCGCTGGTGATGGGCCTGTGGCTGCTTGCGTCGGCGTACTTCCTCGGCATCTGCATCTGGCGCACGGCGCTGGAGTGGTTTGACAGTGCGCATCTGAAATAGAAAAAAACCTGTGGGAGCGAGCCTGCTCGCGATAGCGGTCGCCCGGCCACCGAACATAGTGACTGGAAAACCGCCATCGCGAGCAGGCTCGCTCCCACAGTTGTTTTTGCATGACGCTTAACGTTTGGTAATCACCACCTCCAGATACTCACTCGGCAGCACCATCGATTCCGCCCCCGCCCGATTCAGTCCGTCGATCAGTTGCGTCAAATCCCCTTCCAGCGCCTGCCCGCTCTCCGGCGGCAACGCCGCGAAAGCCTTGTGCACCGGGCCGTACCAGTGGCGAAACACATCAATGAAATGCGCCGCCGAGCGATAGCGGAAGTTGAAGTGGCGGCGAGTCACCTGCACCTGGAACTGGCGATCGTCGAAGTGCGAATGCAGCCAGGCTTCCGCGCCCCAGTTCGAGGGCGGTTGCGCACCGGGTGGCGGTGGCAGGTGCCGGCCAAGGGTCTTGAACATCTGGCCGACGAAGCCTTCCGGCGTCCAGTTGGCCAGACCGATCCGTCCGCCGCGGCGACAGACCCGCGCCAGCTCCTTGGCCGCTTTCGCCTGATCCGGGGCGAACATCACGCCGAAGGTCGACAGCACCGCGTCGAAACTGGAATCGGCAAACGGCAGCGCTTCGGCATCGGCGACCTGAAAGGTCACGTCCAGATGCTCGGCGCGCGCCCGGTCCTGACCGCGCTCCAGCAGCGCCGCGACATAGTCGGTGGACGTCACCAGACAACCACGGCGCGCCGCCGCCAGCGTGGCATTGCCGTTGCCGGCAGCGACGTCCAGCACTTCTTCATCGCAGCGCAGGTCGCAGGCTTCGGCGAGGGTTTCGCCGACGATCTGCAAGGTGGTGCCGATCACGGCGTAGTCGCCACTGGCCCAGGCGACTTTCTGGCGTTCCTTCAGGGCAGTGAGATCAATGGGGGTACTCATGAATGGGTGCTCCACGGCAGAGTCAATCGGCGGTCGTCGGGTCGATGATGCTCGTCACCCGGGACACGCTGTTGGCCGGAAATCCCCCACGCTTGGCGTGTTCGCGCACCAACTCTTCGTTGGGTGCGATGTACACGCAATAGATCTTGTCGGCCGTCACATAACTCTGCAGCCACTGCACTTCCGGCCCGAGTTCACGCAGCACATTGCAGGACGTTTGCGATACGGCCTTGAGTTCTTGCTCCGATAGCTTTCCGGCTCCTGGAATCTCGCGTTCAATCACGAACTTCGGCATGGCAACCTCGCTTTCTTTTTATGGATGTCAGGGCCGTGGCGGCCCTGCTCGCCCACTATCGCGCGGGCGCTGTACGGCGTCCCTGCCAATCGTCCGGAGAGCCCGTAAAACCAGGCGCTGGCCGATGAATGGCGGGATTCTGTAAAGGCCTCGAAACACTGTCGGGGGGTTGCCAACGCGCCGGCTGATCGGCTCTCATGCAGGCCCTCCCCCGGAACGGAATTCGATCATGTCCTTGCGCTTCGAATGGCTCGCCGATCACATGCAACACAGCGACACTTACGCGGCATGGATCCACCAACAGTTTCATTACGAATATGCCGAGCAGCCCCTGGCCGAATGGCAGCGCGAATTTGCCGAGGGCCAGACCAATGGCGACTGGCGTTGCCTGATTGCACTGGACGGGGATCGACTGTTGGGTGGTGCGGCACTGGCCCGGGCGGACCTTGCCCTTCGACCGGATCTGGGGCCGTGGCTGGCCTGTGTGCTGGTCAGCCCCGAATCACGCGGCCAGGGTCTGGCAGAAAGGCTGATCGAGGGAATTGCCGAAGAAGCGAAACACCGGGGCCTGCCGCGTTTCTACCTGCACACCCAAAGCAAACAGGACTATTACGCCAAACGCGGCTGGACGGTGCTGGAGCGTTTTCACGCCTGGGGCAACGAACAATGGCTCATGGTGCGAGACCTGTGAGCCATTGAGTTTTGCGGTTTACGCAGCAGGCGCCTTGGCCTCTTTGAGCAGCTGCTGAATCATCTGCTCCTGCGCCTGGTAACTGCCTTCGCCGAAGTGGGTGTAGCGCACCTGCCCCTTGGCGTCGACCAGGTAATGCGCCGGCCAGTACTGGTTATCGAAGTTGCGCCAGATCGCGTAGTTGTTGTCGATGGCCACCGGGTAGGTGATGCCGAGCTTCTTCACCTGATCCTTGACGTTGTCGATGATCCGCTCGTAGCCGTATTCCGGGGTGTGCACGCCGATCACCACCAGGCCGTCCTTGCCGTACTTCTTCTCCCACTCCTTCACGTACGGCAGGGTGTGCTGACAGTTGATGCAGTCGTAGGTCCAGAAGTCCACCAGCACCACTTTGCCGCGCAGGGATTCAGCCGTCAGTTCCGGCGAGTTCAGCCACTGCACCGCGCCGGACAGCGACGGCATCGCGCCCTTGCCGGCCTCGTCTTCGGTCGAGTCCGCACGGACTTTGCTGACGAAGTAGTCCACCACCTTCGGCACGTTTTCCAGCACGCTTTTCTCGACCGACGCCACGCCTTGGGACGAGGTGTTGGCCAACAGCAGGTTGTCGGCACCGGTGGCGATCACGGCCGCCGTCGCCAGCACCGCGACACCCGCACCGCGACGGAACCAGCCGGTGAACGGAATCGACGGTTTCAGCCGGTTGACCAGCCCGCGACCGGCGAAGATCAGCGTCCCCAGCGACAGCGCACTGCCCGCACCGTAGGCCAGCAGCAACAGGCTGGTCTGGGCATTGGCGCCTTGCAGCATGGCGCCGGTGAGGATCACCCCGAGGATCGGCCCGGCGCACGGCGCCCACAACAGACCGGTGGCCACACCAATCATGACCGACGCCATCGGGCCGGCCTTTTTCCGGCTGTCCGGGTCGAGGCGATTGCCCAGCAGCACGAAGGGCCGGGCCAGCCAGTCACCGATGCGCGCGGAAATCAGCGACAGCGCAAACAGCACCATCACCGCCAGCGCAATGTGACGACCGGTGTTGCTGGCCTGGATCACCCACTCGCTGCTGACCACCGCCAGACTGGAGATCAGGGCAAAGGTCAGGGCCATGCCGCCGAGGGTCAGCAGGATCGAAGAACGGGTGCGGTCGGCACCGGCGAACAGAAACGGCACCACCGGCAGGATGCACGGACTGAGGACAGTCAACAGACCGCCCAGGAAAGCGATGAGAAACATGAGGTTCACCTTTTGAATGAGGGGTGGTCTGTTGAGTGGTTCGGGGGCCGCCCGTTACGGGCAGCACCCTTCAATCCTCAAGCCGTCTGGTTCTCCAGCCATTGGCTTTGCGGCGTACGGCTGGCACCGTTTTCAGCCACCATCTGGCCTTGCGGCGTATGGCTGGAACCGTCGGCGGCGACCATCTGCCCCTGCGGTGTGCGGCTGGAACCGTCGGCGGCGATCATCTGCCCCTGCGGTGTGCGGCTGGAACCGTCGGCGGCGATCATCTGCCCCTGCGGTGTGCGG